>JBKJSZ010000339.1:0-27400 GCA_046593675.1 Ferruginibacter sp. | reverse complement strand
TAAAATAAAGAAAACTGCGGCACTGCTTACCATGCCTATGATGCTTTGGTTGATGTATATGAATGTAAACTTTTTACTTAAAGTAAACCATGGTATCATAAAAAATGCATCCATATTTTTTATAATAATTGTAATTGCTTCCTTAATGCTTTTAGGAATAACGTTGTTAATTAATATTTTAAAAGTGTCAGACAGGAAAGCGGGTGTAAGTTTTAATGCTGAAGGGATACATTTTCGTCCGACCTTTTTTCAAAACGCATTTATTAAGTGGCATAATATTGAAAGGATCGATTACCGGGAGATGAACAAACGTAAAAGGATAGTGCCAATAGTAAAAAATGCGGATGAAATTATTGCAAGCCAAAACAATTGGTTTGGGAAAGGAATAATGAAAACACAATTAAAAAAATCAGGATCTCCTATAGTGATGTTAATGGAAAATTATGATGCAGATTATCAAGCGTTGAAAATATTTATTGATCATAATTATAAGCCATTCAAAATATAAGTTCCACATAGGTTTGCTGATGAATGGATTGCGACGCAACGATGCTGCTATGAAATTCTAATGCGGGTATTCCATTTACACTTTACAAATTCATATAATAAGGTTTTAGTAATTGCTGAAACGCCTCTGTATAATTTCCATTCTCTTGTATAATTAAAGTTTGATGAGAAGGATGGGAGCGTTGCTTACCAAAAATAAAAATATTTCTAAAAACAGGATGCAATGGAGTTTGTTTTACAGATAATTCGATGTGTGTATGTAACAAATTTTCCTGTAACAATTTTTCAAAATATTGTTTTCTATGATGAGGTATCATTACAGAAGCCAGCCCATTAATAGAAAGCAATAAAACTATTTTAGAAAGTAGTTCATCCAGTTTTAATGTGGTGCTGTGCATTGCTGCATTTTTTTTTTCGTCGGGTGAAGACAGATCATTTTCATAAAAAGGAGGATTACTGATAATCCAATCATAAGAAAGAGGGGAGATAAAATTCTGTAAACTGTTTTGAATGGGAAATAATTTTGAACTCCAGTCAGATAAATTAAAATTTTCTTTAGACTGTAAGAAAGCATTTTCATCAGTTTCTAAAGCCGTAATATCAGCAGAAGAATTTTGTGCTAACATCAAAGAAAGCAATCCAGTTCCTGAACCAATATCAAGAATATTTTTCACTTTGTTGTGCAATAACGAAGCGGTAAAAGCGCCCTGTATACAGGCATCCGTACAAACCTTCATCGCACATCTATCCTGGTAAATAGTGAATTGCTTAAAGGAAAAATAATTATTTGGCATACATTACCATTGAGCCCGTGCGAGAGGAGTTATGTTCAACGGAGCAAAATCTTTTTCTAAAAATTTATAATAAGCCGTGATTGCAATCATTCCTGCATTGTCGGTACAGTATTCAAATTTTGGAATGTATGTATTCCATTTCATTTGCTTACCTAATTCTTCAAAAGCTTTTCTTAAACCGCTGTTTGCACTTACACCACCTGCAATGGCAATTTCGCTGATACCGCTTTGTTCTGCTGCTTTTTTTAATTTGTTCAGCAAAATCGTAACAATTCGATATTGTACAGATGCACAAATATCATTCAGGTTTTCTTCAATAAATTTTGCACGCATTTCTGCAGTTACAGTGTTTATTTGCCTGTAAATATTTGATTCACCGGCATTTTGCAAAAAATATAATATAGATGTTTTTAAACCAGAAAAACTAAAATTTAATCCTTCTATTTTTGGTTCCGGGAATTTGTATTTGTGAGGATTGCCATCCTTTGCATATTTATCTACCAATGGCCCGCCTGGATAAGGTAGCCCGATTAATTTTGCAGATTTATCAAATGCTTCACCGGCGGCATCATCAATAGTCTGACCAAGAATTTCCAGATCATTTGGCGATTTGCATAGTACGATCTGAGTATGTCCGCCGCTCACGGTAAGACATAAAAAAGGAAAGGATGGTTTTGGATTTTCAATCATATTGGCCAGAACATGTGCCTGCATGTGATTCACAGCAATCAGCGGTTTATTATTTGCCAAAGCTAAAGATTTTGCAAACTGAGCACCCACCAGTAAACAACCAATTAATCCCGGAGAACTTGTAAAAGCAAATGCATCCATTTCCTGGGTTGTCATTCCTGCTTTATCAAGGGCTGCCTTAACAACGGGTACGATATGCTGCATGTGAGCCCTTCCGGCAAGTTCAGGTACAACACCGCCATATTGTTCATGTATTTTTTGTGTAGCAACAATATTTGATAAAATTTTCCCATCCACACACACAGATGCAGAAGTTTCATCACAGGAAGATTCAATAGCTAAAATACGTATCATAGATTACAAAGATAGGGCTGCTTAAGAACGTATGGCCACAACAGGATCCATTTTGGCGGCCTGTGAAGCTGGAATTATTCCTGCCAGAATTCCAACTATTACACAAACTATAACTGTGATGAATAACATGGGCAAGGAAATAAAAACCGGAAAATTCAGTGGTCCGGAAAGGATCAAAGTAAGTATGTAAACAAGAATCAATCCCATGGCACCACCTAACAAGCATAGGAGAGCAGCTTCCAGTAAAAATTCAAAAAGTATGGTTCGCTTTTTTGCTCCGATTGCTTTTTTTAATCCAATTACGGGCGTTCTTTCTTTTACAGTTACAAACATAATGTTCGCAATGCCAAACATTCCTACAATCAAACTAATTCCACCTATGATAGATCCCACAATGTTAATCGTAATAAAAGAATCTGAAATGGCTTTGCTTAAAGCTTCTACGCTATTCAAAGAAAAATTATCTTCTTCCAGCGGACTTAATCTTCGAACCTGACGCATTACACCCCGTAATTCATCAGTTACTGCAGCAACAGAAACATCTGATCTTCCTTTTACTATTATGATAGGATTAGCAACAGATTCGTCTATTACTGTTCGTATCATTTTATAAGGCAGCATTAATCCATTGTCATAATCCCATCCTATAAAACTTTTACCTTGCTTTCTGATAACGCCAACAACGGTTAACTTCTTTCCTTTAAATTCTACCTGTCTTCCGAGTGCACGTTGTGCTTCGCCAAATAAGCTTTCAGCATTTGTATTTCCAATGATACATACATTAGAAGCATTTGAAAATTCCGTTTGAGAAAAATATCTTCCGGATTCAAATGCAATTGGTTGTATTACAATTTGTGATTCATTTATACCATAAATAGCGGCACCATCAATAACATCACCTTTATATCCAACAGTTCCACGGGTTTGCATCAGGTAAGTTATTTCGTCCGCCAATTGGCTACGCTCTTTTATCAGAAGAGATTCTTCGTATTTCATAAAAGGTCGGGAACGGAATTTCCACATAGGTTTATCCGGTCCACCGCCATATTCCCATCTATCTATATAAATCGTATTACTTCCAAAACTTTTCACTTCATTCTGAATATTACGTTCCAGGCTGTTAACCGTTGCTAATACACCCACGATACAAAATATTCCGAAAGCAACGCCTGTAAGACTTAAAGCCGTGCGAAGTTTATTTGTTTTTAATTCATGCAAAGTAAGTCGCAAGGAACTTGATAATATAGTGATCCATTTTTTCAATTATGCAAATATAGATGGAGGTAAGTGGATTAACTACATGCAATGGATGAATGGAAGTATTAATAAGTATTAAGCAATACAGTTTGATTTGTAACAGGTCAAACAATTTTAGGCTTACCTTCGCGCCTCGAAAAAAGACTTGTTTGTTTGTATGAAATATATCAATGAAATCAACCGTCGTAAAACATTTGCGATCATTTCTCACCCAGATGCCGGTAAAACTACTCTGACTGAAAAATTTTTATTATTTGGAGGCGCTATTCAAACAGCAGGAGCGGTAAAAAGCAACAAGATAAAAAAACATGCAACGAGTGATTTCATGGAGATTGAAAGACAACGTGGAATTAGTGTGGCAACAAGTGTAATGACTTTTGAATATGATGGCCATTTAATTAATCTATTGGATACGCCTGGTCATAAAGATTTTGCAGAGGATACTTACAGAACATTAACAGCAGTGGACAGCGTGGTTCTGGTGATTGATAGTGTGAACGGAGTAGAAGCGCAAACACGCAGATTGATGGAAGTAATTTCCATGAGAAATACGCCGGTAATAGTGTTCATCAACAAAATGGATCGTGATGGAAAAAATCGTTTTGATCTGTTGGAAGAAATTGAAAATGAATTGAACATTCAGTTGCACCCAATGACCGTTCCTATAAATTCTGGAAAAGATTTTAAAGGTGTGTATGATTTGCATAAAAAAAGTCTTGTATTATTTACTGCAGGAACTAAGGCAAATGATGAATCTGTTATTGAAATCACAGACTTGAATAATAGTTTGCTGGATGATAAAATAGGTGAAAAAGATGCCCGGGTTTTAAGAGAAGATGTGGAATTGATTGATGGTGTTTACGGTGAATTAAAAGCAGACGATTATCTGACGGGAAAAGTGGCACCGGTATTTTTTGGAAGTGCTGTCAATAATTTTGGTGTAAAGGAAATGTTGGATACGTTTGTTAGAATTGCACCCACACCAAGACCAAGAAATACCACCTTGCGGGATATAAATCCGGAGGAGGATAAGTTCAGTGGTTTTATTTTTAAAATACATGCGAACTTAGATCCAAAGCATCGGGATAGAATTGCTTTCTTAAGAGTTTGTAGTGGCAAGTTTGAGCGGAACACTTATTATCATCATGTACGATTGGATAAAGATGTTCGGTTTACTAATCCTTATAGTTTTCTGGCGCGGCAAAAAGATGTGATTGAAGAGGCATTTCCGGGAGATGTAGTTGGTTTATTTGATACAGGCAATTTTAAAATTGGGGATACTTTATCTGAAGGTGAATCGTTTTACTTTACCGGAATACCAAGTTTTTCACCTGAAATTTTTAGAGAAGTTATTAATAAAGATCCTATGAAAACCAAGCAATTGGAAAAAGGGTTAAATCAGTTAACTGATGAAGGAGTGGCCCAATTATATACTCAATACGGTGGAAGTAAGAAAATAATTGGTTGTGTAGGAGAACTTCAGTTTGAAGTTATTCAATATCGTTTACTCCAGGAATATGGAGCATCTGTACAAATGAACAGCCTGCCATTTTATAAAGCTTGCTGGTTAAGTAGTAAGGATCCTAAGAAACTTCAGGATTTTGTTCGATTTAAACAGGCAAATATCGCTGAAGATAAAGATGGACATTTAGTTTATCTGGCACAAAGCGAATGGTTTTTAAATACGGAGAGAACCAATAATCCTGAAATAGAATTTCATTTTACAAGTGAAATACATAAATAAGGAATGATTGAAGGATATGCAAATGGGAAGTGTTTATATGTGAGATGTTATTATTATTGAATATTCTACTTAACATAAAAGTTTCTTATACGATTTTTTAAAATAAAATTTCCATCACCCACTTGTTGCGATTTTCACGTTTCAAAGAAATAGTTATCGGAAAATCGCAACAAGTGGGTGGCTGTATTTTAAATAATCAGAGTAATTTTATTTAGTTAAAAATTGTATAAGACAATATTATGTCTAATGTAAGTTAGCCTGTGCGGTAGGGCTTTTTTGTAAGTTTTCCAAAAGGCAAAAAAGCATGAAGCAAAGCTAATGTGTGAGAGCCGTAGCAGGGCTAAAAATAAATAAAATGCGAAGCTGCCGGAGGCTAACGAGCCTTAGCGAGTATTTTATTATATTAGCGTGATGAATGAAAAAGAATTGAATAAGTATAGTATTAAAGGAATTTCAATTCAGCAAGATTCTAATAGTAGCAGCTATTTTATTATACTTGTTTATGATAGTCAAGAAGTAGCTGATTTCATGTACAAAGTGTTATCAACTTCAAATTTTAAGTTGGAGGTTAAATTAGACTACAAGACTAAAATTTATGATTTAGCATTAGTGTTGAAGTATAATTTAGAAAAGGATATAGTTTACGCATATTGTACAGAAGAAACATCTGACGATTATCCACCACTACAATTCCTTAATAATGCGAGTGTAAAATTCCTTACTACAGGAGTTCAGAAAAATAATGATGCCCATTATTACTACCATAAACCACTACTGCATCTGGAAACAATTTTTCATCCGAATTGATGAATTTATGTGGTTTCATTCCCGTTTTTTTTCTTGGGTACTTATCTATTCCTAAAAAGAGGTTTGAGTTTAAGGGTGGCGTGGGCGCATTTAATTTATTTTTTTTTGTGCTGACTGTGCGCTTACTTAACATAATATTAATTATAAGATTTATTTTTAAACTTAAATAACCGATATTTGCCTGATGGAATTATTACTTGAACAGCTTAACAAATTAAAGATCAAGCAGTTGAATGAAATGCAGAAGGCTGTATTGCAATCGATTGCCACTGAAAATAAGATTGTATTACTTTCTCCAACAGGTTCCGGCAAAACCCTGGCATTTTTATTACCATTAATGGCTGCTTTATCAAACCGGCCTAATATAATACAAGCTTTAATTATTGCACCATCACGTGAATTGGTGCTGCAGATTGAATCCGTTTTAAAACAATTTCAACAATCTTATAAAATCACCGTATGCTATGGCGGTCATAAAAGGGAAATCGAAGAAAAAAACCTTGTGCAACCTCCGGCCATCATTGTTGGTACACCAGGACGTTTAGGTGATCATATCCGGAGAAAAAATATTGATCTCCGTAATGTAGATTTTTTGATAGTGGATGAATTTGATAAATGCCTTGAGTTAGGTTTTACGGAAGAAATGAAATTTATCTACGAAAGTCTTCCGGGTAATATATCAAAGCGCTTTCTAACATCGGCTACAAACATGGAAATACTTCCGGATTTCGTGCAAATGCAAGAAGCGAAAACTATAAATTTCCTTCCAGAAATTGCTGAAAAAACAGAAGCACTTTCTGTTAAAACCATATTATCGGATGATAAAGACAAATTACAAACCTTAATAAAATTATTATGTTTTGTAAAAAATACCAGCTCCATAGTTTTTTGTAATCATCGTGAATCTGTTGAACGGGTGAGCGAATTTCTGAAAGATCAAAAAATGGTAAACGTATTCTATCATGGCGGAATGGAACAAATGGAAAGAGAATCTGCTCTGGCCAAATTCAGAAACTCTTCTTCTGATGTTTTGGTAACTACAGACCTTGCCAGCCGGGGTTTAGATATTGCAGATATCCGTAACATCATTCATTATCATCTTCCCAACGACGCAGATTCGTTTACGCATCGTAATGGAAGAACTGCACGTATGAATGCTACTGGAAACGTGTACGTAATCTATTCAGAAGATGAAAAACTTCCGCCTTACATTTCTGATGTAGCGGAGCCTACAGATATTCCAAGGGAAATGCCTTTGCCGGACAAACCAAAATGGACAACCCTATTTATTGCTGCGGGCAAAAAAAACAAGATCAATAAAATGGATATCGTTGGTTTCTTATCAAAAAAAGGAGATTTGAAAGTGGATGATATAGGACTGATTGAAGTAAAAGATTTTACCTCTTTCGTGGCTGTTCGAAAAACTAAAGTTCCTTTTTTACTGGAACACATTAAAGATGAGAAAATGAAAAATCAAAAAGTAAAATTTTCAGTTGCCAAATAAAGACTACATAAAGTTAACTTGATTTCTGTTTTTTATTTTTTCTATATAATTGATGATTGTCTTTTCAAATTCATCTGCTTGTCCAAACAAAAATTCATGCGCAACAGGCAACACATATACCGGCAAATTGCTGAGCTCAGATCCAAATTTTTTAAGTCGCACTCCATCTTTCTCTGTAGTCAGAATTATTTTTTGATCTCCCAATAAAGCATGGTAATGTTTATGAATATCCCTCAGATCATCAATAGTAAAAATGTGGTGATCATTATATTTAAGCATATCATACATAGATACTTTACTTGCTAAGGTATCTTTTAATGTTTTAGGATTGGCGATACCTGTTAGCAATAGAACCTGGTGTGAATTATTCAAAACAATTTCTTCATTTTTAAATAAATGAACCGGGTTTCCGTAAGTAAACTTTGTAAAATATATTTTTTGTCTGGCTTCGGGTTTTAATTCCAGCACAATCGAATTCCGTTCCTCTTCAGACATATCCGTTTTGCATTTAGTCACGATTATTATATTGGCTCTTTTTGCACTGGATTTACTATCACGCAGATCACCGGATGGCATCATAAAATCACGTGTATATAAATTTTTAAAATCTGTCAGTAAAATATTCATTCCTGCGCCAATACTGCGATGTTGAAATGCATCATCAAGTATGATCACTTCCGTTTCGGGACGATCCTGCAATAAATTCGGAATGGCAACTAAACGCTCCTCTCCCACGGCAACCGTAACATCCGGAAATTTTTGATGTATCTGCATGGGCTCATCCCCTATATCTATAGCCGTTGATTTTTCTGTAGCGATAGCATATCCTTTTGTCTTTCGTTTATATCCACGGCTGAGTGTTGCCGTAACATACTGCTTTTTGATGAATGCTACTAAGTATTCAGCCATTGGTGTTTTTCCTGTGCCACCCACAGCAAGATTACCAATACAGATCAACGGAAAATTAAAAGTTGCTGACTTAATTATTTTTTTATCAAACATCCAGTTCCGCACAATAATGACTATCCAATACAGGATCGCAAATGGAAATAACAGATATCTAAAACTTTTTAGCAAATTAAATTTTATATAAAGCTAAAACATTGATGTGGGTTTATAACATACTGTAATGGAACATCATATTTATCTATATCATCAATATTTTCAACTGCATCAAAATAACTTAAACCAATTGTTATACAATCTTTTCTGCATTGTTTCAAAAAACGATCAAAATATCCTTTACCAAAACCAACACGATTCCCTTTTTTATCAAACGCCAGTAATGGAACTATAATAAGATCCAGTTCCCAGAAATCAACTTTATTACCACCAACCGGTTCTTCTATTCCAAAAACATTGATATCAAATTCTGGATTTGAATCTATACGTACAGGATACATCATTTCCCCTTCTATTACCGGATAGTGAAACCTGATCTCCGGGTGTATGAATTGACAATATCGCATGATCAATGATGGATCCAATTCATCTAGTTTTGAACAATTTGCATATGTACATATATTTTGAGGAATGCTAATTCCTGATTGTTGAAACTGAATCAGGATAAGGTCTTCGAGTTTATCTTTTTCAGCATCTGACAGTGCTTTTCTTTTTTGCTTGAACAGGTTTCTTATTTCTGATTTGAGCATATCTAATCCTGTACAAAAATGGAAAATATAGTGGTGCCGTAATTACGCTCGGTTCGGTACAATGGAAATTGTTTATAATCATTGCGGGGCGTATGTTCCAAAACAAACCATCCATCTTTTTTCAATATTTTTTTTTCTGTAATTTTTCTTGGGAGATCGTCTATTGTTGTCAATGCATAAGGTGGGCCTGCAAAAATAAAATCAAATTGCTGATGACAGGTCTCCATATATCGGAATACATCGCTCTTTAAAACCTGAATATTATTGAAACCTAAAATATCTACCGTTTTTTTTATGAATGCATGCATCTGAACATCTTTCTCTACAATGGTTAATTGATTTGCGCCACGACTCGCCAGTTCATAAGTAATGGAACCCGTTCCTCCAAAAAGATCCAGTGTATCTATCCCTTCAAATTGAATACTGTGTTGAAGAATATTAAACAGTCCTTCCTTTGCAATATCAGTTGTTGGCCTGGTATACGGCATTTTTGCCGGAGGCGAAATTCTCCTCCCGCCATGTGAACCACTTATGATACGCATGCTGACAGAGCCATTAAATGATAAAAGAAATGATCAGGATATGCGGATATTGTTGCAGCTTTTGTGATCTGTTCAGTCACAGCGAAACTGACATTGAAAAATTTACTGATCTCATTATACAAAGGTGATTGTTCGTCCACCATTCCGGCAATGCGTACCGTTTCTTCCTCCACATCCAGTTCATGCTGACGGCAAACGTTTAAAATATGATAAGCAGCTTCGGGTGGATTCTGAAAACTAAACTGCTGGTTAAATTGCAATTTTCCATATTGATGCAGAATCAGTTTGACAGAGTTCTCATAAAAAATAGCCAAGATACCATCCTCTATATTTAACTGGCAGGATGCGGAATGTAAAAAAGGGATATTTTTTTGCAGGATAATTTCATGCAGTAATTTCGGTACAGCATACACATTCATTATATTTTGAGAAGAATCAGTAAGTACAATATCATTTTGAGTTATGGGATATTGAACATCCAGAATTGAACTTGCATTATGTTCCGAATAAAATGGTTTTGGTATCAAAACAAATTCAGAGAAATTATAAAATAAATTTTTATCATTTTCGTAAGAACTAAAAGTTTGTAATACTTCTCCCAACTGTTTTATTTTATTTATTTCAGTTTCCTCAAATACGTAATTACAAACACCTTCTATCTGTTGTTTGGAATTTTTCCAGATGATGGTAGCTCCATGCCAGCCTATTTCTGCTGTAATATGCAAGGAAGCGGTTTGCTCAGGTATAATATTAATGGTTGATTTCAATTGTTTGAATTGGGTGGCAATAATAAGATATTTTTGCTGAGTTTATGGAGAACGCACAGCCAATAAAAGATCTGAAAGTTAAAGTAAGTCATAAACAAATTCTTACGATGGCATTTCCTATTACACTCGCCATTCTCATTCCTCAATTAAATATGCTTACAAACAGTATATTTCTTGGTCAGCTCAGCACCGAAGCATTAGGTAATGCAGGAATAACCGGAGTTTTTTATCTGATCTTTGCGGTGGCCGGTAATGGAATGAACAATGCTTTACAAACAGTATTCTCTAAAAATGCAGGCAGTGGAACCACAGAGGCTTTCAAATTTATTTTATCGCAGGGAATCCGGATATCATTACAACTTTCAGCATTCTGTATATTATTTACTTGGTTTGTGGCACCATTTATAATGGAACAAGTTGCAGATCCCAAGGCGTATCCGCAGGAAATGAGCTTTTTAAAGATCCGTATTTTAGGATTGCCTTTTTTGTATTTATTCCAAATGGGAAATGCGTTTTTAGTAGCGTCTTTGAATAGCCGGTTTTTAATGATCGGATTTATTTGTGAAGCTTTGGTAAATGTATTATTCGATTATCTTCTAATTTTTGGAAATTTCGGTTTCCCCGAAATGGGTTTTAATGGTGCTGCCATTGCTTCCATCATTGCAGAATTCAGCGGAATGCTTATTGTCTTTTCTGTTATTATTATATCTGGAATTCGTAAAAGATATTCCTTATTGGAGAGTTTCAAATATCATAAATCTTATAACAAAGAAATTTTAAATGTTTCGCTTCCGTTGGTATTTCAATATATCATAAGTGTTACCACATGGCTGATATTTTTTATATTGATAGAAACACGTGGAACTATGGCAAAATCTATCAGTAATGTGATGCGGAATGTATTTGGATTAGCAGGCGTTTTTGTATGGGCATTTGCGAGTACTACCAATGCGATGGTGGCAAATTTAGTAGGTCAGATGCGTCACGATAAAGTTTTGCTCATCATACGAATGATCATGTTCTGGAGTATGGGATTATGCCTGATGATGGTTACGATATTAAATATATTTCCAGAGGCATTTTTTAAATTATTTGGACAGGATGAAAGTTTTGTAAAAGAAGGTATTCCGGTTATCAGAATGGTTTCTTTAGGATTAATATTTATGAGTATTGCTAATATCTGGCTTAATGGAATAACGGGAACCGGAAAAACTAAAGTGAATTTAATCATAGAAATTATAGCTATTTCCTTATACCTTTTATACACTTGGTATATAATGAAAGTGCATTACATTTCATTAGCTATGGCATGGAGCAATGAGTTTGTGTACTGGACCGTAATTTTTGTTTTTTCGTTTTTATATTTACGAAGCGGCAAATGGAAACCGGTACATTCAAATATATAATTCCGCTTTTAATTTGATTTCCAGGTGTTGTTCGAAAGATCTATATCCGGCATTACATGATCGGGATCAATAGTCACATTCAATAAACTTTCATTTACCGGAATTCTCACTTTAAAGACAGCAGTGTTATTCCAGATTTCTGCGGGAAACTCCAGTTTACCTTTCTTATGTGAAGCTGTCTCGTAAGAAAGTATGAGAGGTAAAGCCATTTCATTAAGGTTAGCCACCGTTACAATGGGATTATTTGCGTTGTTCATTACAAAGTTAATAGACTGATCAAGTTTATAATTTTCTATGAACCAACCTCGCCAAAACCAGGAAAGATTTTCACCGGCTGCATTTTCCATTGTTCTGAAAAAATCATTTGGCGTCGGATGTTTAAATGCCCAACGTTTAATGTATTCTCTGAACGCATAATCAAACCGGTCGCGACCAAGAATATGTTCACGTAATAATGTTAGTCCATAAGCAGGTTTATAATATAGTGCCGTACCAATATTAACTTCCTGCATGGCATCAGGCATACTCATAATACTTTCTGATGTACAGCTGAATAAAAAAGATGCCATTTGCTGCATGTTTATCTGCCCTTGATTAAATTCACCTTTATTAAAATCGGTTGCGGAAATTGAATTGATAAAAGTGTTAAAACCTTCATCCATCCATCCATATTTCCTCTCATTACTTCCCACGATCATAGGAAACCAGGTATGTCCGAATTCATGATCTGTTACGCCCCACAGATCTTCATTCATCGAAGAAGAACTGCAAAATACGATACCCGGATATTCCATTCCTCCAACGTTAGAGGCTACATTTACAGCAACCGGATATGGATATACAAACCATCTTCTGCTATAATTTTCTATACTTGTTTTTACATATTCAGTAGATCTTGTCCATGCGGTTTTGCCCCCGCTTTCTACCGGGTAAACACTCATTGCAACAGACGATTTTCCATCCGGCAAATTGATTTTAGCAGCATCCCATAAAAAAGCTTTGGAAGCAGCCCATGAAACGTCTCTTGCATTATTCATTTTAAAATGCCATGTACGGTTGGGCGATAAATCGTTCAGCGATTTCTTTAAATCATTTTCACCTCTAATCAAAATAGTTTTATCACTTTTTTTTGCTTCATTTAATTTTTCTACCTCTTTGGCAGACAATACTTCATTTGGATTTTGCAATTCACCACCCGATACTACCAACATATTTGATGGTGCTGTTATACTGAAATCAAAATCTCCATATTCCAAATAAAATTCTCCCGCGCCCAGGTAAGGAAGTGTATTCCATCCTTCTACATCATCATATACGCACATCCGTGGATACCATTGAGCAATGGAATAAATATTTCCATTTTTTGTTTTCAAAATTCCACAACGATCTGCACCATAAGCCGGAATAGAAAATGAATATTTAATTTCAATAACAGCAATATCGCCTCCGGGTTTCATGGGTTGTGCTAAACGGATCTGCATTCTGGTATCCTCTATAATATAATCAGCTTTTTTGCCATTCAACAATACATCTTTAATTATAAAACCACCATTGAAATCAGAATTGGGATCACCATAACGGCTTCTGCTGTCTAATGGAAGTTTACGCATTCCTCTACTGTTTTTTGAAAACAGATTCTGATCAAGTTGTAACCATAAAAAAGGTAATACATGAGGACTAAAATTTTTATAGCTGATTTTTACAGAACCTGTGATGGTATTATTTACATCATCTATGAAGGCATCCATTTTATAATCGGCTTTATTTTGCCAGTAACCTATGTTGGGTTCTCCGGTTGCAGCCCTGGAAATAGTTCCGGTAGTATTGTAAAAGACTGGTGAAAATAAATGATGAGGATCATATATAGTAGATACAATTGTTTCTTGTGCGTACGTTGATAAATTTATCATCATGACACATATGAGAATACATTTTTTCATTCTTACAATTTGAAATAATTAATCCCATTTTTTCAAAAGCGCTATAGCTTCTGTTTTAATTCTTGGATCGTCTTCTGTAGAAGATGGTAAATTTAAAATAACTTTCAATGATGCAATGGCTTTTTTCATTTCATCATTTTTTTGATAGGCCTTGGCCAGTTCCAGATGATTTAATAAAAAATTATGACTCAAGGATCTTGCTTTTTCATACGCTGCAATTGCTTTTTCCATTGATGCTGACGGAAGACCACCATAAAAAACTTTTGTGGCAGCTCTTTCCATAATGGATAAATTACTCACTTCATAATTCCATTTACCAATGATATGCCATGCCTTAAAATTGTTGGGATTCAACGCCAGTGCTTTTTCTGCATGCATTTTTATTACTTTGGCACTGGCAATTTTTTCTTTTCCACCTTTTAATAAACTCACCCTTCCTAAGGCAATAGCCATGGCAACATAGGCTTCATCAAACTTTGGATCTGCTTTTAACGCCTGGTTGGCATAACCCAAAGCTGCTTTGTAATAGGCATCCCGCATTTTTTGATCTTTCTCTCTATTACCAATCCGGCTGCATAATTCACTGCATTTACTTAATACATATGACTGATTCGGGAAATTTTTATTGATGATTTTAAAAAGATTGAAAGCAGCTTTCTCATTGGGAATACTTTCTACTTTTTCAGCTTCAAAAATTAAAGTTTTCAGATCCTGAGCAGAAACGTTGAATGTAATGTTAAGTAGAAATATTAAATAAAAAAATAACCGCATTAATTGAAATCTTTATGGAATGTAATACCCAGGTTTCCAATAAAGTTAGGTAACGGAGGATGGATCTTATTGATTGTGATGTTAATTTTTTTTACTTTTTTATCTGCTTCATAAATAGCATCCGCCATATCCATAGCAAGGGTTTCCAGCAAATTATATTTTCGGTTCATATATTTTTTTATGATCTCATAGACATCCACATAATTGATGGTTTCCTGTAATTGGGTAATTCTATCGGATTGCATAAAATCAATTTGGGCGTCTACAACAAAGGTTCCTCCTGTAATTGCTTCTTCTGCATGTAAACCATGATAGGCAAAGAAGGAACAATTTTTCAAATGTATGGTGATCATCAGAATAAACCTTTTTCGCTTAAATATCTTTCGGAATCCAATGCAGCCATACAACCACTTCCTGCTGCGGTAACCGCCTGCCGGTAAATTTTATCCTGAACATCGCCCGCTGCAAAAACACCTTCAATATTTGTTTTAGATGTGCCCGGAATTGTTTGGAGATACCCGGCCTCGTCCATATTTAACCAGCCTTTAAAAATATTGCTGTTCGGCTCGTGACCAATTGCCACAAAAAATGCACTTATTAAAATTTCTGTTTTCTCTTTTGTACGGTTATTATAAATACGAACGCCTTCCACTTTTTTATCTCCTAAAATTTCATCCGTTTCTGAATTCCAGTATACTAATATATTTGGCGTTGCCAGAACTCTGTCCTGCATAATTTTACTGGCACGCATAGCATCTTTACGAATGAGCATGTGCACTTTACTACAGATTTTTGATAGATACAAGGCTTCTTCCGCAGCGGTATCTCCTGCGCCCACTATGGCCACTTCTTTCCCTTTAAAAAAGAATCCATCGCACACTGCACAGGCACTTACTCCATAACCGTTCAAACGTTGCTCACTTTCTATGCCTAACCACTTTGCTGAGGCTCCGGTTGAAATAATAACTGCATCAGCGGCAATCCATTTTTCTTCATCTATTTCAACTTCAAAAGGACGTTTGGAAAAATCTACATTTGTTGCAAGTCCGTATCGAATATCCGTTCCCATTCTGGCCGCTTGCTTTTCAAAATGTTCCATCATTTCTGGGCCTTGAATACCATCCGGATAACCAGGATAATTCTCTACTTCTGTTGTAATGGTTAATTGTCCGCCGGGTTGAATTCCCTGATACAAAACGGGTTTCATATTAGCCCTGGCAGCATAAATAGCGGCAGTGTAACCTGCAGGCCCAGATCCGATAATAAGGCAATGAACTTTCTCCGATATTTTTTTCTCCATTTTATTAAAAGTCTTTTAATCTGCTATAACTGTTATGTATCTTGATGCATATCCGCAAAACACACGCAAAGCGCCATTATTAATATTCCCGATAACCGTATTGGGTTGTGCAAATGGATTTCCAATACTTTGAAAGGCAAATTCCCAGGTACTCCAGAATTTAAAAGAGGCACGATCGATATTACAGAATTTTAAAGTAACGGTGTCTCCTCTGTTATAAAAATTATTATCTCTTGCGGGAGGATTGTTTTTATCAACGCCCTGTGGTAATTGAACATTATAGGTTATTCCATCAATAACCTGATCATCATACACGGAATTTTCACCCGGCAAAAATTCGTCACTATTTTTTTTTGTGAAATACCTTACATAATTCCCCAATCCTGCAGGATCCTGCGCTTTAATAAACATCACTACTTTATTAGTATCCGAATTAAACGGTGCCCGTTTAAAATATACGGAATCCGGAATAACCGCCAGTGAGGGAATAGAAGTCATAGAGGTAAATTCTTTTCCATCCGCAATAATTTTTAAACTATAATTGGTATTATTTTCTCCTAAGAAAGCATTGATCAAAGAAACAGAATCAATACCATAATAATATGCGTTGAAACCGGGAGCCAATGACAGTGAATACTCTTTTAAACGGTGTGATAATCTTCCATTAGACATATATACTTCTGCATTTCTAATAAATGCATTGGCAATTAATGAAGGATCGAATGTTCCGAAAAAAGAAAAACTTCTGGTTAAAATAACCACCGGTGCTTTCCCACTTTCAATTTGTGCATCTACTACTATTGCATCGGGCTTTTCCTGTAATTTAAAATCTATATTTTTTTCACAGGATATCAGCCACAATGCCACCAGAAAAAGGAATACTTTATACATAAAATGTAAAATTACTGAATATAAAGAAAAGAGCAGCCTGGTTAAAGCTGCTCTCCTTTATTTTAGCATTAATATTTAATAAAGAAAAATCTTATGGGTTGTATGGACTGATCCTGATCGCAGGTGAATGAAATATACACCTTTTGATAATCCAGTCAGGTTGAATTGCACCGGAACCGAATAACCGGGAGCTAATTTAATTTGTGAAACCACCACTCCGTTTTCTGTGGAAATATTAATTACAGTATTCGCATTTCGGATGCCATCAGTTACAATCAAATTTACCAGTCCATTTGTAGGATTCGGATAACAGGTTATTAAATTATCATACATTTCCTCAAATTGTAACACACGTGATGGCGTGTATCGGAAACGATTATCTGCATCTACAAGTTTCAAACGATAATAGTTGAAACCTTTCAAAGGTTGCAAATCTCTGAAAGTATAATGGGAAATTGTATTACTGTTACCGGCTGCTGCTACACGACCGATGGGCAGAAAAGTTAACGCATCCGCACTTCTTTCAACAATAAACCATGCGCTGTTGGTTTCCGATGAAGTTTGCCACGATAGCAGGGAGATTTTTCCATTTTGTTTCTGAGCCTGGAAGCTAATGATGTTAACAGGTAATGGACCGGATGGACGATAAGTGGATGACCAGCCATCACCTTCTCCTCCCATAAAAATATTATTTCCGGATTGCAGAAATATGGCTTTATCCCAACCATCTGCATTGCCGCCATTAAATATATCATTACCAGATTGCAGAAAGTTTACGAAACTCCAGCCATCCGCATTTCCTCCATTGAAAATATTATTTACCGTTTGTAAAAAATTTTCGGAACTCCAGCCATCTGCATTTCCACCGTTGAAAATATTAGTCGAAGATTGCAAAAAAATTATGGATGACCAACCATCTCCATTTCCACCATTGAAAATATTACTGGCAGATTGGCTAAATGATATCGAATTCCATCCGTCTCCATTTCCTCCTGTAAAAATATTATTTGTTGCCTGCGCAAAGGCTGATTTCTCCCAACCATCGCCATTTCCCCCTGTAAATATGGCATTATTTTGTGCCGATGCAATACAATAATTTATTACAATCAATATTAAAAAATATTTTTTCATAAACTGATTTTACGGTGCTGTACGAACAAGTCTGCAACCAAAATTTACAATATTTACATCACTGCCATAAGTAATAGTAAAAATATTTGCAGAAGATCTGCGGGAAGTTTGAGCGTCAACAATACCTCCATTGTATGAACCACCCCTTAAACCGTATGCCTGAAAAGCAGTCCACGTTGTAATATCAGAATTGCCAGAAGGCGCAACATATCCGTCGCCATGTATTGACGCATCTAATAGTTTCCCCTGCGCATTAGCGATCGTTACACAAACTTCATTCATATTATCTCCCATATTCATAAGACCATAATAAGTGCTGCCACTTAATGATCGGTCTGATCCGGAAGTACGGGCAAATAAACCAGTTCTAACAGGTAAACCATAAGTACTGTTAATATTTGAATTTGCTGTTAATGGTGTTGATACCGTTTCGTTCGACAAACCAGTATTTGTAACTGCTGTAAGTGAAGAAAAAGCTGTAGTTCCCCAAACATATTCATTAGGAACAGCGGGTGTATTATATCCTCTGCAGGCTTTTTCAAATTCCATTTCCGTCATTGGACGAAGCCCACTCCAGTCCGCAATAGAAGCGGTTCGGTTCATCCCAATGAATTGCATGGCTCTTTCTGGTTGTGGTGCCACCAGGTTTGGATGTGTTCCAGAAAAAAAAGATGCCTGAGTATTTAGTGCAGCGCGGGAAAGATCAAGATGATTTAAAAAATCTACATATTGTTGCTGACTGCATTCATATTTCATGATCCAGAAAGCATTATATCCTTTTGGAAAGGCTGCAGGCACGGAACCTGATGCTGTACCCATTCCATTAGGATTTAAAGTGCCCGCAATTGTTCCCAGATTAATAGCATTATTATTCGCTACCAGGTAAGGACCTGAAGTGCCATCTATAAATGTATTCAACTCCGTTCCACCACTTCCCAATTGAAAACTTCCGGTTGGTATGTATACCATTTCTAAAGCGAACACGCGAATCTCTACGGTTTCGTTATCTAATACGCCATCTGTGCCATAATCCCAGATCAGTTGATTGGCGGCAAAACTTACGTTACCAATACCATTTGAAGAACGATAAATGAAAGCACCTTTCCCATCAGCAGAAACAGAGAAAGCCGCTCCTGAGGATGCAGTGTTTCCCGAAAGATTGATGGTTGCATGTCTCCAGTCTGTTGTGCTGTTTTTCCGGTATTTTATAAAGATCCATGCACCATCATAATTGTTTTCATTGGTACTCGTACGCCAACTGTTTTCCCAACTTACATCAAAATTGATGATAGTAGTGTTGGCAACCGTATTTTGTCCGGATAAACTGGCATTGTTAATAACAATATTATTGGCTGATGAAAAAATGCTGATCAGCATCAGCGGAAGAATTACGTAAAATTTGCGTGTCATAAATTGATTTGTTTTTGATTATGGCAAACCTATTCTTATTGACTACGTAAATAGATACCGTCGTGTGGGTATATTATAATTTTGAATAGCAGATTGTTGAATGTTTTATTATAAAAAATACAATATCAAGAAACAATATAATTTCCGAAATAGATTTTAAATGTACGGTGTGGAGCTTTGGTTGTTGAATGATGATTTTTTAATGCAAAAATTCGGCAATAATAAGCTAGATATCACAAAAGAATTAAAGTTGAATCACCTTCATTCATAAATAAAAAATCCTCCCGGTTGAGGAGGATTATATTCAGTTATAAATTTATTTTATTAACCTAAGTACGCTTTTAAAGCACCGCTGTAACGAGCTTTTTGTAAACGTTTGATCGCTCTTTCTTTGATCTGACGAATACGTTCTTTTGTAAGATCATATTTTTGTCCTATCTGCTCAATAGTAACTCCGTTCTCTCCATCTAATCCAAAATAAGCGTTCACAATTTCTGCTTCTCTAGGACTTAATGATTTTAATACCCGGCGAATTTCATTTTTCAATGAATCGTGCATAACATCTTCATCCGTTTCATCGCCACCTTTTAAGAGATCACCCATTGCTACATCTTCAGCTTCATGCACAGGCGCATCCAATGAAGTATGACGGGTATTACTCTGGAAAATATTATTGATTTCCGTCTCACTCATTTCGAGCAATTCTGCCAGTTCCTCAGTTGAAGGCTCTCTTTCATGTTCCTGTTCAAAAGCCATATATGCTTTATTGGCTTTGTTATAAGTACCAATTTTATTCTGTGGTAAACGAACCAATCTTCCCTGTTCTGCTAAAGCCTGCAAAATAGATTGACGAATCCACCAAACCGCGTAAGAGATAAATTTGAAACCTTTTGTCTCATCAAAACGTTGAGCGGCTTTTATCAAACCTAAATTTCCCTCATTGATCAAATCACTTAGTGAAAGTCCCTGATGCTGATATTGTTTGGCAACAGATACCACAAAACGTAGGTTAGCCTGTACTAATTTATCCAATGCACGCTGGTCACCCATTTTAATTTTCTGCGCCAGGATGGTCTCCTCCTCCGGAGTGATCATCGATATTTTAGAAATCTCCTGCAGATATTTCTCAACAGCTTGTGAATCCCTGTTGGTAATCTGGGTTGCGATCTTAAGTTGCCTCATGTTAAGTAGTTATATGACAAATGACAAATATTATAAAAGACAATTTTCGTTGGGGAAACGTTGCAATAGATCATACACTGAAACGTACTAAATTGTTTGCAAAGTTACATTCCAAAACTTGAATTTCATAGTGTTATAACAAAAAAAGCACAAAACGTTAATAAATATTGAGGGAATAACAATATTTTGTAGCATTTCTAATCCATTTTTCATTGAACATATTAGCAAAAATGTGACCGTTATTAATAATATTACCTTAAAAAATATGACAGACCTTAGATCAGACACCGTTACCAAACCAACACCAGGCATGCTGGAAGCTATGTTCAATGCTCCGGTTGGTGATGATGTTTTTAGCGAAGATCCCTCGGTAAACAAACTGGAAGCCATGGCTGCCAACCTGTTTGGAATGGAATCGGCGCTGTTTTGTCCTTCCGGAACCATGACCAACCAAATAGCAATTAAAGTGCATACCCAACCGGGAAATGAAGTGATTTGTGAAAAATCTAGCCATATTTTTTTATATGAAGGAGGTGGAATGGCTTTCAATAGTGGATGTCAGGCCCGAACCATTGCAGGCGAAAGGGGGAAAATTTTTCCGGATCAGATCATAGACTCTATCAATAGCGAAGATTTGTATAAACCCATTACGGCATTGGTAAGTCTTGAAAACACTACAAACCGAGGAGGTGGCAGTTGTTATACGGCAAGCGAAGTTGGTGCGATCAAAGAAATTTGTGACAAATATAAATTACCCTTACACCTCGATGGAGCCCGACTATTTAACGCAATGGTGGCAAACCACGAAATTCCCGAGCAGTACGGGAAATTGGCCGATAGTATTTCTATTTGCCTTAGCAAAGGATTAGGCATTCCTGCCGGGAGTGTATTGTTAGGGAAAGAAACATTTATTAAAAAAGCCAGGCGTGTACGAAAAGTATTAGGCGGAGGTATGCGGCAAGCGGGATATTTTGCAGCAGCAGGTATTTATGCTTTAGAAAATAACGTCACCCGCCTTGCCGAAGATCATATCCATGCAAAACAAATTGCAGAAGCTTTATTGAAAAAATCTTTTATCGGAAAAATGTTTCCGGTTGAGACTAACATCCTGATATTTGAAGTTAAGGGAGAATACACACCAGCAACATTCTGTGCACTATTGGAAAAACATGATATTTTATGTTTTGCCATTTCAGAGACACAGGTTAGAATGGTGACGCACCTTGATATAACCAATAAAATGGTGGAAGAATTAACTGATCTGATTTATCAATTATAATAAAAATAATTAGCAGAAAATATATGTTACCGAAAATTAATCCTGTAGAAACAAAAGCCTGGAAAAATTTACAAGCTCATTTCAATTCCAAAAAAGTTGAAAACATAAAAACACTGTTTTTAAAAGATGATAAGCGATTTGAAAAATTCAGCATTTTTAAAGATGATTTACTTTTCGATTTTTCAAAAAATAACATTAATGAAGAAACCCTTGCATTGCTCGTGCAGCTTGCCGAAGAATGTGGGCTACAATCAGCTATTGAAGCGATGTTTTGCGGCGAGAAAATAAATGAAACCGAGAGTAGGTCTGTGTTACATACGGCATTGAGAAATTTCTCCGGAAACCCAGTATATACTGATGGTGAAGATGTAATGCCAGATATCAAAGCAGCTCTGGAGCACATGAAACAATTCTGTGAAAAAATTCACAGTGGAAAACACACCGGTTGTTCCGGTAAGAAAATTAAATACCTTATAAATATTGGAATTGGAGGAAGTGATTTAGGTCCTGTAATGGTGACGGAAGCTTTGAAGCCATTTAAACAAGAACATATTGAAAGTTTTTTTGTATCGAATGTTGATGGTGCACATTTGTTACAGACTTTGCAAAAAGTTACAGCAGAGGAAACACTATTTATAATTGCATCCAAAACATTTACCACGCAGGAAACGATGGCAAATGCAAGATCTGCACGTGAATGGTTTTTACATGAAGGCGGAACCGTTGAAAACATCTCCAAACATTTTATTGCCCTCAGCACCAATGAAAAAGATGTGGCTGCATTTGGAATTGATACCCAAAATATGTTCCGGTTCTGGGATTGGGTTGGTGGCCGATATAGCCTGTGGAGTTCCATCGGTTTATCCATTGCTTTGAATATTGGTTATGCTAATTTCGAAAAATTATTACAAGGCGCACATGCTGCGGATCAACATTTCCGGAACGCTTCTTTCGAAAAAAATATTCCTGTATTAATGGCATTGATCGGCATTTGGTATAGAAATTTTTTCGACGCTTCAACGGAAGTTATACTTCCATACGATCAGAATATGCATCGCTTTGCCGCCTATCTCCAACAAGGAAATATGGAGAGTAATGGTAAATATATTGACAGGAATAACCATGCTCTCACCTGGAAAACAGGTCCTGTTATATGGGGAGAACCCGGAACCAACGGACAACATGCGTTTTACCAACTTCTACATCAGGGAACCCAATTAATTCCATGTGATTTTATTGCTCCTGCCAATTCACAATATCAACTCGGCGAACATCATCAAATGTTATTGAGCAATTTTTTTGCCCAAACAGAAGCATTAATGAATGGTGCCGATCATGAAAATCCACATAGGGTTTTTAAAGGCAACCGCCCAACCAACTCATTTTTACTGAAAGAAATTCATCCTTTTTCATTAGGTCAATTGATCGCTTATTATGAACATAAAATTTTTGTACAGGGAATAATCTGGAATATTTTCAGTTTCGATCAGTGGGGCGTTGAGTTGGGTAAAATTCTGGCGAATACCATTTTACCCGAATTAAAAAATGATGAAACTATCCTTACTCATGATGGATCCACCAATGGTTTGATAGCTTTTTATAAAAAAATGCGGCAATAAAAAAGTCCTCACCGGAGGACTTTCATTTTACAATATTTTATTACCATTTATCTACTTCTTCTGTACTGCCATTGTCTTGGGGCGTTTCGGGAATTTCAGCAACGGGCGTATCTGTTTTCCCAACTGGAGTTTCTGTTTTTTCATCTGGTATTTCTGCGGGTGAATTGCTCATGGTAACCAGATCAGTTGGTTTGTATTCTCCCTGCCCTTCTTCGCCCTCATAAGGTGTATCATGGTTAAAAGCATCGAAATCGAAATCAGGCATCAGATCTGTTTTTACATAATCAACGGCCTCATTCAATCCTTTAATAAATTTGTTGAAATCTTCTTTATATAAAAATATTTTATGCCTGTCATATCCATCAGAATCGAATCGTTTTCTGCTCTCTGTGATGGTTAAATAAAAATCATTTCCTCTTGTTTCCCTTACATCAAAGAAGTAGGTTCTGCGTTTACCAGCTTTAATTCTTTTACTGTAAACACTTTCCATTTTTTTGTCATTGTTTTCGTACGCCACTTGTAGTTGATTTTATGGATAAAAAATGTATATTTTTATACGTTGTAAAGATAAAGTTGTTTTCGAGATAACAAAATACAGCATTTTAATTTCAGTTAGCAGAATTATCCTTATTTTCTACAGCTTTCTGCCGGTTATACATATCTGCATATAAACCATTCAACGCAATAAGTTCCTCATGTTTCCCGGATTCAACGATTGCACCTTCATCCATCACAATTATTTTATCAAAATCAAATAAGGAAAATATTCTGTGTGTAATAATTATGGCCGTCCTTCCCTGCAAATAAGCATACAAATTGGTAATAATTTGTTTTTCTGTTTTGCCATCTACCGCACTCAGGCAATCGTCAAAAATCACACATTCCGGTTGGCGGATCAAAGCACGTGCTATGGATATCCTTTGTTTTTGTCCACCACTTAAAGTTACACCCCGTTCTCCTACCATAGTATCGTATCCATTTGCAAAACGAAGTATTTCATCATGTATACAAGCCGTTTTTGCAGCCTTTATTACATCCTCCTCTGTTCCGGCATTGCCGAATAGTATATTATCTTTTACAGTTTCACTGAATAGAAATACATCCTGAGGAACATAACTTATCTGTGACCGCAGATTTTCAATCCTTATTTTTTCTACGGAAACATTATCATATAATAAACTTCCTTTTTGCAAATCATACATTCTCAGTAATAATTGAGCGATGGTTGATTTGCCCGAACCTGTTTTACCTACGATAGCAATTTTTTGACCGCTTTCTATTTTTAAGCTGATATCTTTTATTGCGTGAATATGGGTGTGCGGATATACAAATCCGGCATTTTTGAATTCAATATTCCCTTTCAGAACAATATCCACAGGAGAAGCTGTATCAGCAATTGCAGAAGCAGTCATTAAAAATTCATTAATACGTTTCTGCGACACAGCGGCACGTTGTATCATGCTTGCCGTCCATCCGATAGCACTTACCGGAAAAGTAAGCATTTGTATATACATCACAAATTCTGCTATCTTACCAACTGATGCTCCGGGAACATTTCTTGCCACATCTAAACCGCCTAACAATACTGTGATCAAAGTACTCAATCCTATAAGTAAGGATATACTCGGAAAATAAACTGCCTCTGTTTTAGCAAGGCTTAGCGCATTATTTCTATACAACTCACTGTTATGATTAAAAAATCCAAACATGGCTTTTTCCTGAACAAATGATTTAATGACTCGTATGCCGGAGTACGATTCCTGCGCATTGGTAGTCAGGTTGCTTAATTGTGATTGGATTTTTTCACTTTTTTTATTGATAATGCTGTTTACAAAATATATAGTGAATGCCAGTATGGGCAAAGGAGACAAAGCGATCAACGTTAATTTTATATCACTATGCAGCATGAAATAAATACTGAAGCCAATAACTGCTGCCAGGTTAATGAAGTACATGATCGCCGGCCCGGTATACATTCTTACACGGCTTACATCTTCAGAAATACGATTCATTAAATCTCCTGTACTGTGTATTTTATAAAATGCAGTGTCCAATTGCTGGTAATGAGCAAATATTTCATTTTTCTGTGAATTCTCAATCAAGCGGCTCATTACAATAATGGTTTGTCGCATGAGGAACATAAACAATCCACTAATTAAGGCAAGGGCCAGAAGTATGAAAGCAGTGAATAGAATTTTTTCTTTGAAAGAAACAGTATTGAATTGGCGAATAATATTCTGAACCAGGATATCATAATTTCCTGTTGCCTGTTGCACGTTTTGGTTAGACGTATAATCTAAGGAATGTACTACAGTGTTTACAATATAACCGGTTAATTGGGGCGCAAGAATTCTAAAATAATTGGTTAGGATAACGAATAAAATACCAAGAGAAAAACGCCATTTATATTTCCAGAGATATTTATTAAGTGTTGCCAGGTGCCTCATTAACGCGAAGTTACCGTATGTGTTTTAGTTATGTATATTTTCCTGCAACTGGCGATGAACAGGAATAACAATGCGGAAAGTGGCACCTTCTCCTGGAATTCCTTCCGCAGAAATATCTCCCTGGTGATGTTCCACTATTTTTTTACATATTGCCAGACCAATTCCGGTTCCTTCATATTTATCACGTGAATGTAATCGTTGAAAAATAATAAATATTTTATTTTCAGATTCTTTACCAAACCCAATTCCATTATCGCTATACGTTATGCAAATATGTTTATTCAACGGATTTAATTTTATATTCACTAACTCTTCTGCCGTTGGAATGGAATATGAAAATTTTATTATTGGTGAAGTATTTTGTTTTTTGAATTTTACAGAATTTGAAAGCAGGTTGGTAAACAACTGACGGAACTGCGTTTCATTAACTAAAATGTCAGGAAATCTAGAAACGGAAACCTTCAGGTCAGCTTGTTCCGTTTTAAATGTATTAACAATTTCACGGAATAAAATTCCGGGGTTTAATTTTGTAAAACTATTTTCAGAAGTTATTTTTGACAGTTCCAGAATTTCATCCACAATACGCTGCATCCTTATGGTTGATTGTATGATTTTCATAATTGTTTCCTTCGCTTCCGCATTTAATGCAGATTGAAATTGAGTTTGTAATTTATCACTAAACACAGCAATTTTCCTAAGAGGTTCTTTTAAATCGTGGCTGGAGATAAAGGCGAATTGCTGTAAACTTTCATTTGAGCGTTCGAGTTGAATGGTCTTGTTGAATAATGATTTCTCAAGCATTTTTTGTTCAGTAACATCCTGACACGTTCCAATAATCCGGTAAGTGCGGTTATCTTCATTTTGTACCGGTTGACTTTGTCCATAAATTATTTTCTCAATCCCCTCTCCGGTTACGATCCTGAAATAATAATCTTTTAAATTTTTATCCTGAAAATGAGATCTTAATAAGTGCAGTAAAGAATTTTTATCATCCTTATGCAAACGATTGATAAAATCATGGTAGTTGATAAGTTCATTATGATTTTCGAGGCAAAAGATTCTTACAATTTCATCCGAATATTCAAACCGGCTATCCTCCATATTCCAACTCCAGTTCCCGATTTTATTTAATGCCTGAGCCTGTTTATATAATTCTTCGCTATTCCTCAATTTGTTTATCAAACTGTATTTATCAGTAACATCCATAACTGTTCCTTTCATCTGAACAGCCACGCCATTTTCAAATTTTACAATTCCTTTTCCTAATATTATTTTTTCATGCTTTCCTACTACATACCTGTATTCACAATCGAAATGTCCATCGCCGGACATAGCTTTTTTTATGGCATTTCTCACATATTGTTTATCATATGGATGTATACGTTGCATAAAAGTTTCAAACTTAT
>JBKJSZ010000236.1:0-3264 GCA_046593675.1 Ferruginibacter sp. | reverse complement strand
GAAATGCGATCTTCCAAAGAGGAAATTAGGTAATAAAGAAATTCCGGAAATGGCTGCTGAAAGAGAAATCACGGTAGAAACCGGAGTTGCTAAATTAAAACTGCATTATAAAATAGGAGAAACATTTCATGTTTATCATGCTTTTGGAAAGCATTTTTTAAAACAAAGCGATTGGTTTTATTTCAGTTGTGAAAGTGAACAAATTCTGCGACCACAAACAAATGAAAATATAACAGAAGTAAAATGGATAGCCACTAAACATATAAAAGAACCTATGACAAACACATACGCAACGATACAAGATATTATGCGAGTGTTTTTTGACAAACCTTAATTATCTTTTTTCTAAAATTGCAACGGTTAATCTTGAAATACAGATCAACTGATTTATTTCATTGGCAATTCTTATATCCCAAACATGACTGGTATTTCCTAAATGAACAGGTTTAGCCAACGCATAAATATTTCCTCCTTTCACACTCTTTATATGATTGGCGTTGATCTCCATTCCCAAACACATTTGTGTTTGCGGATCAATAATTAAATGAGAACCTACACTTCCGATGGTCTCAGCCAATGCACAACTTGCACCGCCATGTAAAATACCATACGGTTGACGAACGTGATCTGTAACGGGCATACTCATTCGCAAAAAATCATGACCTACTTCTTCCCATTTCAGCTGAAGATAATGCGCCATGGTTTTAGATTCAAACGCATGCAAATCATGTATGGAAAGATCGTGTTTGAACCAGATTGATTTCATTATTTTATTTGTTTGCAAAAATGGTAGACTGAACTTCTTTAGGTAAAAATTTTGATACATCTCCACCATTTTTCAGAACATCCCGTACGAGTGTTGAGGCAACGGAGGTGAATTGAGGAAGGCAGGTAAGAAATATGGTTTCAATTTTCTCGTCTAAACTGCGGTTCATATCTGCAATAGCTTTTTCATATTCGAAATCATTCACATAACGAATTCCTCTTAATATAAAATTAGCGTGAACATTTTTGCAACATTCAATAGTTAATCCTTCATACACCACCGCATCAACTTTTGGTTCGTTTTTATAAATATTTTTTATCCATTGAAGTCGTTGCTGATCTGAAAACATGGGTATCTTATTTACATTTTTTCCTATACCAATAATCAGTTTATCAAACAATGGCAAGGCGCGGTTGATGATATCGGTATGTCCAAGCGTAACAGGATCGAATGTACCCGGAAAAAGACAAATACGCATAAGTGTAGAATTAGTTTGGAAACCAAATATACTAAGTACCTATGGCAATCAAGCCTCTCCCATCATTAACCCTTCAATAGAATGTTTTTGCACAATTGGTTCCAGAGAATCAACCAGTCGGCAGTTAAGATGATGTTGAATATTGTGTGGTAAAGAATTATAATAAGCATGTGTCATTTGCAGGTCGTGCCGTTCTCCATTTATTGCACCGGGCGCATCAACACCTAACACTAAAGCAGGACGTGACTTATCCGAATAGTTTGCCGTTCCTCTGTGAATCGTTAATGCCGACCTTGCAGAAATATCTCCCATCTGCGGAAATTTTTTTTCAGACCTTGACTGGTATCTCTCATATAAATGTTTAGGAGGAAACATGCCATGCTCAAAATCATCGGGCATATCCCATTGTGTTCCGGGAGCAATTTCAAATGGTCCCATATCTTCATACACATCCACCGTATTAATATTAAATGCAAGCGAATTTAATTTTCGCCCCAATATCGTTTCAACAGGTGCCGGAAAATCACGATGCCAGGGTTGATCAATTGCACCGGGATTGGGGATATCAAATCCTATTTCAACAATTTTATAATATGGACCTAATACCGCTTCTGAAACTGCACGAACCCATGGATGAAGCACCAATTCTTTGAAACCTTTAATGTTTTCGGGATGAATTTCCACATAATGCCGGTTAGGTCCTCGGCCAATGGCTCCGCCTTCAATTAGTAAAGCGTCTTTATAAAGCTCGTTGATATCTTCATGAAGTTGTTGAACCCATTTTCGAGGGAACGCACCAGATAATCCAATGATGCCGTTTCCATAAATGCCGCCCATAATGGAAGCAGTATCAAAATCAGTTTTCATTGCTTATAGTCCACAAGCCTTAAGCCAAATTCATCTAAATAAATTTAAAAATAAAATGGGAATTGTTCAGTTCGTAAAATGAAGAGTCAGCTTAAATATTAAAATAAACCATTTTTAAAATTGTATTTATTGGATATAAAATTGAATGCTGAATGATAATTGAAAGATTAAACATGTATCTCGATAAAGCATTAGAAAAGAAAAAAGAAATTACGGCGCAGCTTTTACAAAGCAGGCAGGTGATCAGATCAATTAGTTTTGCAGGCACAGACGCGAGTGCATTAACCATAGAAACATTACCAGGAATTATAAACGGCTGCGGTATTGCCGAAAACAATGGTGAATATTTCATAAAATTATTATTGAAAGATTCATCGCCTCTATCATTACGTACATTGCAATATTATTTTGGCTTACAAAACGGAGATCTTATTTTTGAATTAGCCGGTCCTATTCATTTCAAAAAGAAGATAAGGCCACCCTTTCCGGGTGTTTCAATTGGTCACCTGAATGTTACGGCGGGCACTTTAGGATGTTATGTTACGGATAAGAAAAACAACGTTTACATTTTAAGTAACAATCATATTTTAGCAGATTCCGGAAAAGGGAAATGGAAAGATATTATTATCCAACCCGGTTCGCAGGATGGCGGAACACAGGAAGACAATATCGCAACATTAAGCTATGTAGTTCCTTTGAACAGGAAGAAACATAATTATATGGATGCTGCCCTCGCTAAAATTGATAGCCAAATAAAAATAAATACGGCGGTTCAGGAAAAATATAAAATTAATGGAACGGCTGATCATACTTTAAAAATGAAAGTTGAAAAATTTGGAAGAACTACCGCACATACAGTAGGAGAAATTACTACAACACATTTAGATGTGAATGTAGAATTTGAAGGTATACAACTGGAGTTTCATGATCAGTTTGAAATAAAAGGTGCATTTGTAAAAGGAAGCAGAGTAAAATTTTGTAATGATGGTGATTCCGGATCATTGATTTTGCAAAGACACACACATAGAGCCATTGGTTTATTATTTGCCGGTACAAAAAACGGGACAACCTATGCTTCTCCAATCAATGAAATATTAGATGCATTTTCAGTTAACATTCTATAAATTTAACTATGCATATATCTGAAGTAAAA
>JBKJSZ010000181.1:0-4501 GCA_046593675.1 Ferruginibacter sp. | reverse complement strand
CAAAAATACAATTTGAAGAGAAAATTACAGCAGTTCGTAAATACAAAGGTTGTCTTTGTTCAAAACAAATATCCTGTCGTTCATTATACGTAATGCAATGGCTTTGGTGAATATCTCAGGTAATAAAACGGTTTTTAAATTTCTTGTGGACATATCAAAAATGTTCAACTGATTTTTTGAAATACCCAGAAGTTTATTTTTACTTACGGTTACCGTACTCCAATGCTGATAGGGCAATACATTTTTAAAAGCAGCATATTGATCAAACAAAAACAATCCTTGTTCCGGATCGTACAGATAAATGGTGTTTTCTGCATCAGTTATAAAAACAGCAGTAGGAATTTTATCTGTTAATAATCTTAGATCATTACTTTCTAATAAAGTTTTACCTGATTCATTAATTTTTTTCAACTTCAATTCCTGCTCGTCAAATATCCAGATATTATTATCATACGATGTAGTAACGGCATTCACTCTGAAAATTTGCCGGTTACGTAAATTCAAAGTTGTACGTAAAGTCAGCAACCTGTCCAACACAACTATCGTACTGTAATTTTTATAATACACCAAAGTTTTTAAAGGGTTGCTCACATCAACATAACTTACATTTCCATATCGGCGAACATCATTAAACACCGCCATGGAATCGCCTTTACTATTTAATTTTTTTAATTGGTTGGTAGAATTGATCAGATAAATATTTCCAGTAGCATCTACTTCTACATGTGTATAATTTCCAGATATAATATTGATTAACCGGAAACTGTCTTTTGGCATTTCATTTTGTGCAAATGCAATATTGCAGCAAAACAGGAAAGCAAGATATGAGAATTTATTTTTCAATCTGTCTGATGATACTTTAAAGTTAGTCCATCATTATTCAACACAGCATAACTATCATATTTTATCCAGTCGCCCAGATTAATGTAGCGACTTCCATCTTTTATGGTTACATCCAAAGGCAAATGGCGGTGGCCAAAAATGAGATAATCATAATGTGTCGTTTTCAAAACATCTTTACAATATAGGACTAACCATTCTTTATCTTCTCCTAAAAAAACTTCATCCGTCTGCCCGGTTTTCTCTCTGCTTTTTTTACTGAAAAAATCGGCAATACCAATTCCAATATTTGGCGGTAGTAAACCAAACATCCATTGGCTAACAGGACTCCGGAACAATTTTTTTATCATTTTATATCCTTTATCACCCGGACCTAAACCATCACCATGAGCTATGTGAAATTTTTTATCGAAGAAAATAAAATCATGAGGATGATAATACACTTTGATGTTTAATTCTGTTTGAAAATAATCTTTCATCCACATATCATGGTTGCCAACAAAAAAGTGAATGACAATTCCTTCATCGGTTAGTTCTGCTAATTTACCTAACAAACGTACATAGCCTTTTGGAACAACACGTTTGTATTCGAACCAGAAATCAAACATATCGCCAAGCAAAAAAATTTCTTTTGCATCTTTCCTTATCTCTTCCAGAAAACGGGTGATTTTTTTTTCCCTGAGAAGGCTTATCTCTTTATTGGGAGCGCCAAGATGAAAATCAGAAAGAAAGTATATTTTATCTTTTATCAACCTTGTTGGTTCATTTTATTTAAAAGTTGTACTACTTCATCAGCCGGAATGGCAACCAAATCATCAATGGGTTTATTATACCAATAGATCCAAGCTTTTACAGGATTGCCATTTTTATTTACACTAACAAGTTCTCTTTTATATAAGGGAGTTTCACCGGCTTCCACATTTACGCCTTCATAATCATCCAACTGGCACATAGCCCAATTGAACATACCTGCATCTTTCAAGGCATATAATTCACCGGTTATTTTTCCTTTGTCGGAAGGAACCGCAACAGGAATATTTTTTTGTAAATAAAATTGTCCATCTACTTCACCTTCGCCAATACGTTCAAAAAACTGTGTGATATATGCATAGGCAGGATTTTTAAATCCACTGCGCAGGGAAGCATAGACAAACAGGAAAGGCGTCATAAAATTTATTTAATGGGTTGCTTCGTCTTCAACCAGGAAACAATATACTTCTTTTGGACCATGAACTCCCGTAACTAATGTTTTTTCAATATCTGCCGTACGGCTTGGGCCTGTAGCGAATGTAACCAGGGAAGGAAAATTATTTCCGTGCTTTTCTTTCATAGAAACAAAAACTTCTTTGATGTCATTCCTTAACTGGCTTGTGTAGGCAATGCAAATATGAACAGGAGCATAAACACTGCTTGTTCTTCCTTTATGTTGTGCAGCACTCAACACAATAGTTCCCGTTCTGGCAGATAAATATTCGCAGGTTGTAATGGCAACATCACAGGATGCGAGATCTGTATAAACAGGAAAGGAATCTTCGAGTAATTGTATAATGTCTGGATCGGTAAAATAATATTTTGACCACGGACGATTACGAAGCAAAAGTGAAAGCTGTTGTTTCATATCTGAAACATGGGTACAATACGCAAATTTGCCCTGAACTTTGGTAAACGCTTCGGCAAATACTACAGTATTATCATCAACAGGTGAATGAAAAACAGATTGGGTTCCTTCGCTTTGCGGAAAAGGCAAAGGCACCGGATGACTCAGTGCCTGCCTGATTTTCTTCAATATATTTTCCTTTGCCTTTGAAGTGGCCATTTTTTTATCAGATTTGCGGAGGATTTTTCAATTCATCCGGAAGTGATGGCGAAGGAATATCATCCACTAATAATTCCGGTTCAATATCCAGTATTTTTTTCTCTTCATAAGGACGTTTGCCTATCAATGCCTCAACATCACTTTTAAAAAGAACTTCTTTCACCAACAATTCTTTTGCTAACAATTCCACGTCGTTTCTTTTTTCTGTTAGCAATTGTTTTGTTTTTATATAAGCTTCATCAATGAGTCTTTTCACTTCCTGATCAATAGCTTTTCCGGTTTCTTCACTGTATGGTTTAGTGAAATAATTTTCCTGGGCAGGATCATAATAGCTGATGTTTCCTACTTTCTCACTCATGCCATAAACAGTTACCATGCTGTAAGCAATTTTTGTGATTTGTTGAAGATCATTACTGGCACCTGTGCTTATTTTTCCGAAGAAAATTTCTTCACTGGCCCTTCCACCTAAGGTCATACATATCTGATCTATAAGTTGATCGGTATTGTACAAATATTGTTCTTTCGGAGTGTATTGAGCATATCCTAATGCAGCAGTGCCTCTCGGAACAATAGTTACTTTTAATAAAGGATACGCATGTTCGAGGTACCATCCACAAATGGCATGTCCCGCTTCGTGATATGCAATGATTTCTTTTTCTTCCCGTGAAATGATTTTATTCTTTTTCTCAAGGCCACCGATCACACGATCTATAGCATCCTGGAAATCACTCATATCAACAGCTTCTTTATTTTTTCTGGCAGCGATCAAAGCCGCTTCATTACACACGTTGGCAATATCAGCTCCGGCAAAGCCCGGCGTTTGTTCAGCCAGTTTATGAATATCTAATTTCTGAGATATTTTAATCGGCATGAGGTGCACTTTGAAAATGGCTTCACGGCCAGAAAGGTCAGGTCGGTCAATGGTAATCTGCCGGTCAAATCGACCCGGGCGAAGTAAGGCGGTATCCAGTACATCTGGCCTGTTTGTAGCTGCAAGAATAATAATGCCGAGGTCAGTTCCGAATCCATCCATTTCCACCAGCAACTGATTGAGCGTATTTTCTCTTTCGTCATTACTCATCATCACATTTTTTCCGCGGGCACGGCCAATAGCGTCAATCTCATCTATAAATATAATACAAGGCGCTTTTTCACGGGCTTGTTTAAATAAATCTCTAACACGGCTGGCACCAACACCTACAAACATCTCTACAAAATCACTTCCGCTTAAACTGAAAAATGGAACCTGCGCTTCTCCGGCAACAGCTTTCGCCAATAAAGTTTTACCAGTTCCCGGAGGGCCAACGAGCAAAGCGCCTTTAGGAATTTTACCGCCCAATGCTGTATATTTTTTTGGATTTTTCAGGAAGTCAACGATTTCCATTACTTCCACTTTAGCTTCATCAAGGCCTGCCACGTCATGAAAATTAATATTCACCCGTGTGCCTTTATCAAATAATGTTGCTTTAGATTTTCCAATACTAAAAATGCCACCCGGACCGCCACCACCGCCTGGGCCACCCACTTTACGCATCATCAGTACAAATAAAAATGCAATCAGAAGAATCGGAAGCAGCGTACTGACAAGCTGGCCAAACCATTCTCCTTCTTCATCAGGAGAATCCGGAACTTTTACAACTGTTGGATTTTGCTCAATGAATTTATCGTATTGGGCTGCAAATGTTTTATCGTCTATGATACTAAAATACAATTGCGGTTGATTAACTTTCACCGCTGTTTCATATTTTTTTTGATCCTGTGGATCCTGTAACATGCTGCGATATAATGCAGATTTATTTTTGAGGCTGTCTGGATTGATCCATACCCGAACAAGCTTTTTATTAC
>JBKJSZ010000170.1:0-6211 GCA_046593675.1 Ferruginibacter sp. | reverse complement strand
TTAATAAAAATGGCCATAATGAAACGGCGGATCATATGCCTGTAATACAATATGAGAAATGAATAGATCGCGATCAGTATTATATAGAATACAGTATGCGTAATGGTAAATAATGTTTCACTGATCATTGAGCCACTGGTTTCCTGTGCATTACCACCTGTAGCATTTTGAAGGATAGCCGTTTGTTCTTTTGAACTGATATGAAACTTCTTTTGTACCCAACGTTGCAAAGTTTCACTATGCTCATGCAGGTTCCTTTTTAAATTTGGAATATCCTGTAAAAACGTGGCGATCTGTTGTGAAAAAAAATAAATCAGAAATGCGATAAGAGATAAAGCAAGTATAACAGCTGTAAGATTTGCTGCTGCTTTTGGAATGTATAATTTTTTTTCTAAAAAATTAGTAACAGGTAATAACAGAATGGATAATAAAATTGAAAATACCAGCGGGACAATAACGTTTTGTCCATATATGATAAAAACACATATCAATGCGATCATTATCAATTTAAAAGTAAACTGTATATAAAACGGAAGTTCTTTGAAGTTCATAATACAATTAACTTGAAGCTTGAAACCGCCAGTATTTTAAAAAAAGATCGATAATTTTTTAAGCATTAATAAGTGAGTTGTTAGTCTCGAAAGAATAACGTGCCGCATTCAACATTTTAATTTTTGTGAAAGCACATTTCAAAGCATTTAACTGGTACATCATCAGTTCATATAAGCCAGGTAGTGAAATGCCATCATTTAAAATGTTCTTATAAGCAGAAATTATAGAATCTTCACTTTTACTGCAGATGTAATGCAGTTCATTTCCTTTTCCCGGAAGGGTTGCATGTAAAGGCATTTCATTGGCGCCATTTAAATCACAAATGCATGGGGTATTTACAGCAATACCTAGCGTTTTAAGCTGAATGCACAATTCATTTGCATATAATGAACTTTCAATGGAAAGTCCTTCCAGAGCTGTCTTAAGATTACCTTCATCAATTTCATCTGCCACCATCTCAAACTCTTCTTTTGTTTGAGTCAGGTACATCAGTACTTTGAATAATTTATCTTTCAAATTAGATCCTAATTCCATGACAGTAATTTAAAAAGATTGTATGAAGATCAGGCGTTCCCTCTGATAACACGGAATAGAATAGCAATAATAGCTATAACTAATAAAATATGAATTAGACCTCCAGCATGCATTCCTAAAAATCCAATTGCCCAACCAATTATTAAAATTACAGCGATGATGTACAAAATGTTTCCCATGTTTTTAAATTTTAATTTATGAATAATTTATATTGAAAAAACTCTGCCATAATTTGAGGGGGCACTATTATCTGAATAAGAAATGAAATAACTGAGAAAAAACGGTGACTTGTGTGGAATATTTTCCACGTTAATTCATAAGTTGTTCCACAGTTTTATAAATCATATCACGTGTAAATGGTTTGCTGATGAAATAATCAGCACCTTCATTTAACGCCTTTTGTCTATCGGCGGTCGTATCATGGGCCGTTATCATTACTATTTTGATAGATGGGTAATGACTTTTTATATATTCTATAAAATTCATCCCCAGACCATCAGGCAAATGATTATCTAAAAAAATGATTTCCGGAGTTGTATTTTTTAATGCTACTGCTGCGTCTGTTAAAGTGTTGACGTACTCTGCATCTAAATTTTTTTGTTTTAAAAGGGTACTCAGCAGATAACATATATCAGCCTCATCATCAATAATCAGAACTTTCAAAATATCATCATTTATGTGGGTTGTGTATTTCATAACGTACATTCATTCTGTTAATTTCAATTGGTTTGCCAATATCAGGCATCCGAATGTATGTTAATGGGATTATTTGTTCTCTTTTCTTCAAAAAACATACCTATACTCATGAAATTGAATATAATGAGTTATCTATTACTTTTTTATAATCAATTAGATTATCTATTAATTTGTTTATTTAAATTTAGGGAAAGTAGAAAAATAAAACATTTTTAAATATTGTATGGGGAAATTATTACATGGTATAATTATAGATATTACTCAACAACGATTAATATGCGAAAAAAAGCAATTGGTTTTTTAAAATTCAACAGACAGGTTTTTTCTGAGTATATAGCTGATAATGTTTTAAAATATAGTGCTTCTCTGGCTTATTATACTACATTATCGCTGGCTCCAATGCTTATTATTATAATATATGTAAGTGGGATATTGTTTGGAAAAGAAGCCATGAGCGGTGAAATTTATGATGAGATCAAAGGATTGGTGGGAAGTGATGCAGCTTTACAGATTCAAACCACCATACAAAATATTCACTTAAGCAAAGATACTCCGGTGGCCACCAGCATAAGTTTGGTTGTTTTGTTGATTGGAGCTACGGGAATTTTTGCAGAAATACAGGATTCTTTAAATAAAATTTGGGGATTAAAATTAACCGATAAATCTACCTGGTTAAAAATGATTATTGACAGATTAATTTCATTCAGTTTGATCATCAGCTTAGGATTTGTTCTGGTTGTATCTTTATTGTTAAGTGCGGTAGTAATAGCTATCAGTCAGCGAATCAATCATTTTATAGGTGGAGATGGAGAGGTCATGCTGATGTTATTAGAAAATGGACTTTCCATGATATTAACAACTACCATATTTGCCACCATATTTAAAGTTTTGCCCGATGCTAAAATTAAATGGAAGGATGTGATTATTGGTGCCTTTATCACTTCTGTTCTTTTTATGATCGGTAAAATAATAATAGGATATTATTTAGGAAAAAGTAACCTGGCCACCGTTTTTGGCGCAGCCGGTTCTGTCATAATCATTATGATTTGGGTATATTACAGTTCTGCCACATTGTATCTCGGCGCAGTTTTTACAAAAGTATATGCGACAAATTTTGGCGGAAGAATTTTTCCTAATGAATATAGTATGTGGATACGCATTGAAGAAGTACCAACAGCCAAACCAACCCTTAACGAATAAAATTCATTTAAACAGAAGCTATGAATAAAAAAGTTCTGATTATCGACGACGACCTGGACATGTGTATGTTACTTAGTAAATTCCTGACAAGAAAAGGATATGATGTAGATACTGCACATTCAGGTACTAAAGGACTTATAAAGTTTAAGGAAAACAATTTTGATATTGTTTTATGTGATTACCGCCTTGGAGATAAGGAAGGAAAAGATGTGCTGGTAGAAATTAAAGCCTATTCGCCACATACCATTGTGTTAATCATCACCGGATATTCTGATATCAAAACTGCTGTGGATGTAATCAAACTCGGGGCTTATGATTACATAACCAAACCACTTATTCCGGATGAAGTATTGAACGTGCTTAACCTCGCATTAAATCAGCCAAAAGAAACTTCGCAACCTCAGATTACGACTTCAAATATTTCAATAAAAAATTCGCCTAAAAAACAGCTTACACTGAATAATGAATACCTGGTAGGTGAGGCAGGTGCTACGCAGGAATTATATAAGCAGATAGAAATTGTTGCACCCACAAATTACAGCATCATTTTGTATGGTGAAAGTGGAACAGGTAAAGAAGTGATTGCAAAAACAATTCATAGCCTTAGTGATAGAAGTGATAAGCCTTTTATAGCGATGGATTGCGGAACACTCTCTAAAGAATTAGCAGGAAGTGAATTGTTCGGTCATGTTAAAGGTGCTTTCACCGGTGCTTTAAATGATAAAGAAGGACATTTTGAACTGGCAAATGGAGGAACCTTATTTTTAGATGAAGTGGCTAATCTCAGTTATGAAATACAGGCTTCCTTATTGCGTGTGATCCAGGAAAGAAAATTCAAAAGAGTAGGTGGAAATAAAGAAATGCCGGTTGATGTGAGAGTGATCGTGGCTTCTAATGAAAACTTACAGGAAGCTTACCGCAAAGGAAAATTCCGGGAAGATCTTTATCACCGTTTTAATGAGTTCTCTATCAACCTTCCGCCTTTACGCCATCGTAAAAAAGATATTACCTTATTTGCTGATTTCTTTCTTCAGAAAGCAAAAGCAGAATTGAATCGTGATGTGGAAGATTTTGAAGAAGATGTCATGAATATGTTTGTTAATTATTCATGGCCAGGTAACCTGAGAGAATTAAGAAACGTAGTTCGTCGTTCGGTTTTGTTAACACCATCCGGAAAAGTATCTGCAAAAACATTGCCATGGGAAATTACAAATCCAACTGCCTTGCAGGATTCTATATCAAAAGATATTCCGCTGAAAGTTTCGGAAGATGTAGTTATTAAAAGAGATTACGATCTGAAAGATGCGGCTACCCGTGCAGAATATGAAGCCATCATGAAAGTATTAAAAGAAGTAAATTTTAATAAAACTCGTGCTGCAGAAATTTTACGTATAGATAGAAAAACTCTTTATAACAAAATCAAAAGTTATGAAGAATCAAATGTATAAGATAATTAAATAAAAAAAATTGTAATGGAAAATAACAATGGCGAAATGACAACGCTCAGTGTCGTACTCGAAAAGTTACGTCAAAAAAAACAAGATAATGAGTTCCTGTTAACGGCAAAAGGGTTTGGCCCCGGAACCGGAAAATATTATACTCCGGAAGAATTAAAAATCATCAAAACATATCGTTTCGAAGGAGATTCGGATCCTTCCGACTCCGTAATACTGTATGTATTGGAAGCGAATGATGGAAAACTCGGGTATAGCATTGATGCATACGGTGTTTATAGCAATCATGATGATGAAAAATATGATGATTTTATTCGCAGAGTGCCCATGGAAGAAAGAGAAGAACAGGAGATTTTTGGAAAATAATAAAAAATTTTTATCTTATGAATACAGAGGATCAGTTAATAAAATTATTGATTATAGATGATGATGAAGATGATTTTTTTATTACATCTGAATATATACGAAGTATCCGCTCAAATAAATTTGTAATAGAATGGTGCTTTAAATATGATGAAGCTTTGGAAAAAATTTCAAAGCATGCTTTTAATATTTACCTGATTGATTATCATTTAGGTGCTAAAACCGGATTAGATCTGATTAAGGAAGCGGTGAAAAATAATTGGGAACAACCTTTTATTTTATTGACAGGAAAAGGAAATCAACAAATTGATATTGAAGCCATGCAGGCTGGCGCAATGGATTATTTGATCAAATCGGAACTCGATACAGAAAAGTTGGAACGCTGTATTAGATATTCTTTGGAAAGAGATAAATCCATTAAAGCTCTAAAAGCTAATGAAAGAAAATTCCGGAATATTTTTGAAAAATCTGCTGATGCGGTTTTTCTTGCAGACAAGTCTTTTGTGTTTGCAGATATTAATGATGCTACCAATAATCTTTTCGAATACTCTAAAGCTGAATTGCTTAAAATGAATTTACTTCAGCTTATTTCAACGAAGGAACAAGTTACAGATTTAAAAAAACAACTCGAATCTGATCAGGAAATAGAAAATAAAGAACTGATATTAAAAACAAAATCCGGGGCTGTAAAATACTGTCTGCTTTCTTTATCAGAAGAAGAAAATAAAGATGGAATTTATTATCAGGGAATCATTCATGATATCACATCCTTGAAAAAAGCAGAAAAAGAAACTTTAAGAATTGAAAAACGAGGTGTTGCAGACAGGCTCGTGCATGTTTTAGCGCATGAAGTTAGAAACCCGTTGAATAATATTAATCTTTCTCTCGAACAGTTGAAACCGGAAATGGATAATACAGATGCGCAGATATATCTCGATATCATGACCAGAAACAGTAAACGTATCCAGGATCTGATTACTGAATTGTTAAGCTCAAGTCGGCCTGCACAAATTGTTGAGGAACAATTATCATTAAAAGAAATCATCGAAGAAAGTTTAGCGGCAGCCTATGACAGGATAACTTTGAAAAAAATACATCTTGAAGTTTCCTATCCACCGGAAAGAATTATGATACTCGCTGATAAGGAGAAATTAAAAATTGCTTTATTGAATATCATTATAAATGCGGTGGAAGCAATGGATAAAGAAGACAGCAAATTATTTATCGAATTAAAGATTGATGATGAATTACCGCAGTTGCTGATTAAAGATAATGGCTGTGGAATTTCAGAAGAGAATTTATCGCGTCTCTTCGAACCCTATTTTACAGCAAAGAGAAATGGAATGGGATTAGGGCTTGCAACTACGTTAAATATTCTGCAATCACATAAAGCAGATGTTGAAGTTCAGTCA
>JBKJSZ010000030.1:0-2551 GCA_046593675.1 Ferruginibacter sp. | reverse complement strand
GATTTTTTTCTGTAATCCACTTATTTACCAATGCATCCATCTCCTCTACATTCCGGTAAGCCAGAAATACATTTCCGGTTTGCGCCAGTATGGTACTCATATCATCAATGCGGTCTTTTTCTTTTTCAGGACGCGTGAATTCATGTTTTTTGATCAGGTCATTTTCATAATCATCAACAGAACTCACACATACCAAACCCGTTTGGCTTCTTCCATTCATGTTAAGCCTGTATAAATAATAACATCCTTTATTTTCTTTGAATAATAATTTTCTGCTGATAAAAGCATGCAGGTTTTCTTTCGCTTTTTCATAAACAGCGGCAGAATGAACATCCATATTTTCAGGAAGGTCTATTTCACTTTTTGTGATATGCAAAAAAGAATTTGGGTTTCCTTGTGCTTCTATTTTTGCTTCTTTGCTATTGAGAACATCGTATGGTCTTGATGCAATCGATTTTGCCAGTTGCGCTTCAGGTCTTAATGCCTTGAAAGGCTTTATCGTTATCATGTGCTTTTCTTAAAAACTGTAAAAGGGGCGTAAAGATAGTAAAACCACCCGAGGCTATCTGTCATTTTTGAAATCCTGCATGGCTTTTACCAACGTTTGTACACTTTGCAGCGTTAAGGCATTGTATAAAGAAGCACGAAATCCTCCAACGCTTCTATGTCCTTTAATCCCAATTATACCCAACGACATCGCATATTTTTGAAAATCAGCTTCCATAGCAGGATTTTTCATTACAAAACAAACATTCATTTTACTTCTGTCTTCCGTACGAACAGTTCCGGTGAACAATTCGTTCTCATCTATCTCTTTATAAAGAAGCGCTGCCTTTTCAATATTTAATTTCTCCATTTTTGCTACACCACCCATCATTTTTATCCAGCGTAACGTTAATAAACAAACGTACACAGCAAAAACAGGTGGCGTATTCAACATACTTCCTTCATTGATATGATTGCGGTAATCCATAATGGTAGGGATCAGACGCTTTGTTTTACCTAAAATATTTTTATTCACCACCATCAGGTTAACGCCTGCCGGTCCCATATTTTTTTGAGCACCTGCATAAATTATATCGAAAGCAGAAAAATCAAGTACACGGCTGAAAATATCACTGCTCATATCTGCAACTAGGGAAACAGATGTTTTTGGTATCTGTTGCCATTGTGTGCCATAAATGGTATTGTTGGTAGTAATGTGTAAATATTTAGAATCATTTGGAACCGCAAAATCGTTGGGGATGAAGTTGTAATTTTTCTCTTTCGAACTGCAAACGATTTCCACTTTGCCAAACAGTTTCGCTTCTTTTATGGCTTTTGATGCCCAAACGCCGGTGTCGGTATAAGCAGCCACATCTTTTGTGTCCAGCAAATTCATAGGAACCTGCATAAATTGTGTGGAGGCGCCACCATGTAAAAATAAAACTTCGTGATTCTCACCAAGCTGCATCAGTTCTTTCACTAATAAGCGGGCTTCTTCCATTACTGAGGTGAATTCCGGAGTTCTATGGCCAAATTCCAAAATAGACAAACCGGTGTTTTGGAAATTGAGTACAGCATCTGATGCCTGTTTAATTACTTCTGCCGGTAATACAGAAGGTCCTGCATTGAAATTATGTAGTTGCAAAATGTTTGTTTTAAATCCGGCGGCAAAAATACACAATCGTTGGTAGCAGTCGATGGAAGATTCTTATGTTTCCGGCATTCATTTTTATGTCAGCTTCTGTGGCGTCGCACTCTTGTACAGTAGAATGATGGAACATTTTTTTATTCCCATTCACGGGAAATTTTAAAGAATTTTTCCCGAAAAGTCAATATCCCATGTATACGGTCGGATATCTATAGGTGTCGGACAGTAGTGGCTTATAAGTATTTAAAAACGCTTTTACAGGAGTGTACTCTCATCATCAAGAAAAATCTTGCTGCTAAATGCTGTATAAAAATGTAATGGGAAAACTTATTCTTCCTGCCTGCCGAGCATTTTTCCTTCCGGCTTCCAGCTGCTATTCAGTTCTTCAAATTCTTTAATATCGCTTTCCGAAAATTTTTGATTCATGATGGATTTCAGATCTGGCTGACCTGCATTTATCCATGCAGTGTACCAAAAAGAAGCTATACAAAATATACTTTGCCTCATTCGGCGTTCTACCATTCCATCTAATTTTTTATTAAATGCAATGGTAAATGCGGAGGAATACTGCCGGATAACCGCTCCGTTTCTTTCTTCAAAAGAATATTTCTGATCCGCAGGAAAAGCTGCCGATAATTCTCTTTCCATTGATAATACACTGTCACTTGCTTTTGCACTTTCCAGAAAACGATCCCAGATAAATGTTCCCGGATCTTTTATGTATTCTGCTTTGCCTATGAAAAAATCAAATTCTTTGGCAGCTAATAATTCGGGTACTCGGCTTTCCCAAAAACCGTGGATACCTTTTTGGTTGGTAAGTTGACCATTGTGATTACTACTGGCATGTAATGGAACATGTGCATCTGCAATATAATGCCCAATTTCTGCGCTATTTTTTAAAATACGGCTGTAATTTTT
>JBKJSZ010000359.1:0-3542 GCA_046593675.1 Ferruginibacter sp. | reverse complement strand
GCGCATTTTGCTACGCTCCTACTTTGCGCATGGCTAACTTTGCGGTCTCAATAAAAATCTGTTTCTTTATCATGCATCGGCGCCAGGCGGACGGAATTCTTATACCCGGCCTTCGCAAAGCCGGCGACGTTGTGTGCAATGCCTTTACAACTCTATACTTTGAAAAATATATTCTACATTTTTTACTTTTCTTTAATTGTCGGTTGTACTTCATCAGACAATAATATCAATGGCAGTACTTCACAGGTATTGGCTACTTCGGAGCCAATTAAAAAAGAGGACTTCCAGAATATTTCATATGGCTTAAATGCCAGTCAAAAGTTAGACATATATTTTCCAGATAGTTCCAATAAGAACAATAGGACAATTATTTACATTCATGGTGGGGCATGGTATGCAGGTGACAAAACAGAAGCGGTGCATTGGGCAATTTACTTTAAAAAATTGGGGTACACTTTTATTTGCATCAACTACCGTCTGACACATACCAAAGAAAACAACATACATCCTTCCCAAATTCAAGACATAGACACTGCTCTTAATTTCATCTTAAGTAAATCATCAAAATGGAAAATTCAAAAAGATGAAATGATCATTATGGGGGCAAGTGCGGGTGGACATCTTGCATTGCTATATGCGTATAAATATAATAACGACAAAAAAATTAAGCTAGCTATTTCCTTATGCAGCATATTAGACTTGACTGATAAAAGATTGTTGAAAGCAAACTTAGGAGATATTAACGGGGGAACTATGATTTCATGGTATATTGGTGATACAATTACCAATAAATTTCGGGAATGGAGAAATGCAGGTCCTTTGTACAATATTTCCAAAACGACTATTCCAACTATTTTTGTGCATGGAAAAGAGGATCAAATTATACCATATCAGCAATCAGTAAAAGCTTATAAGCTATTACAGAGTTTTAAAATTCCTTCTCAATTAATTTTACTTAATAATGTAGACCATGATTTATTGAGCATAGATTTGACAAACGAATTTAATAAGGTAGATATTTTTATAAGGGAAAATATAGGAAATTGAATAATCCTTTAAGCACTGCACACAACATAGGATGAGGTTTTGCGCAATTGTGGCTTGACCAGCAAACATCAGCAAACTGCAAATCCAAGCTGTGGTTCGGGCGGGACAAACAACTTTAGTTCTTAATTTCATCCTTATATTTTCAATCAGCAGCGGTTGTGGGCGGACGGAATACTAATGCCACACCTGCACAAAGCCCTGCTCAATGCCAGCAATAGTAAAATGACACCATACGATTTTTTAAATAATTGGACATATACTGACGAACCACTTTCGCCATTAACAAAGACAATGTTTGACCGCTTCAATTTACAAAGTATTTTGCATATGAATATTCCATTAACTGATCATTCTTTTAAAATTTCGCAATAGTAATAAATTATCATTATTAAAATTTAAAAAAGTAAACATGAAAAAAAGTATTCTGTTCTTCCTTTCAACTATGCTGGCAATATTTTTTGTGGCGTGTAACGACGGTGCTGCTGATAATAAACCGGCTGTAAAAGATTCAACGTACAGTGATAACAAAAGTGTTGAAGATTACATAAGAAAAGAAGCTTTAAATTTTGGGGAAGAAGTTAGAAGAGGAGATTCTGCTGCTCTGGCTTCACACTATGCCGCAGATGCTGTTGTTATGCCGCCTAACAGCGAGGTGGTAACAGGAAGAAATATTGCAGGCTTGTGGGGAGGCGTTTTAAGAATGGGTGTAAAAGAATTTAAACTTACAATAACAAATATTACCGGAGGCGGAGATCTGTATGTTGAAACCGGAAATTTCGAAGTGTTTGGTGCTGAGAATAAATCATTAGATAAGGGAAAATATGTGGCGGTTTGGAAGAAAGAAAATGGCAACTGGAAGATGTTCCGTGATATATGGAATAGCAATTTGGCCGCCGCTCCTGCAAAATAACATCGTGAATTAGTCGGACCCACAGTTGACACGCATGCGCGTGTTATCAAATGTGTGATGATATGATTGCAAATAATTCGGTTGACGGAACAAAATTATATGCAACAGGAATTTCAAATGGCGGCTTTATGTCTTCGCGATAGGTTGTGAATTAAGTAATAGAATTGCGGCCATTGCAGTAGATGCCGCAACAACGGAAGCAACAACTATCGCATCAAGTGGTAACCCTGGCAAACCTGTTACTGCTATGTATATTCACGGAACAACAGATCCACTTGTACCTTTCACAGGTGGTCAAATGACAGCAGGTGCAGGTGGAACAATTCTTCCGCATTTTCAATCTATTGACAAATGGATAATAATTAATGGCTGTAGCGCAACACCAACAATAACTGACTGACCTGACATTGCACATGACGGAACTACAATAAAGAAAAGATTTTATACAAACGGAACAAACGGTAGTGAAGTTGTGAGTTATGTGGTTTTGAATGGTGGACATTTCTGGCCACAAGGATACCAATACTTAAATGAAGAAATTATAGGAAAAACAAGTCAAGATATGAATGCCTGCGAAGTTATCTGGACATTTTTTAAACGGTTCAATCGAATATAATATTAACTGCCTCTTTACAATTTTCACCGGCAAGATACTTTCAAAAAAGTTATTGCCGAAGCATTAATGAAAGAGGTTGCCAAAATGAAAAATGGCGCACAAAGTAAAATGGCTTTATCAAGCACCTGTCCATTATAGATCTTTAATCAAATTAATTCCATGTTTGATGAAAATAAAATTGCAGTAAAAGTCTTCAATGAAATGGCTGAAATATATCAGCAAAAATATATGAATGTTGATTTATACAAAGAAGCACTAGATTGTTTGATTGATAATTTGAACCATCAAAGTACAATTTTAGATATAGCTTGTGGACCTGGTAATATTCTTAAATTTTTAGCCGGTTGTAATAAAGAGTTTGATTTGTCTGGAATTGATCTTTCAGTTGAAATGATAAAACTTGCAAATCTGAATGTTCCTTCAGCAAAGTTTATTATTTCAGATTGTCGGAATATAAGTTTTGTAGATATAAAGTACAATGCTGTAATTTGTAATTTCCTGCTTCCATATTTACAGGAAAAGGAATCGTATAAATTATTTGATGATATCAATGATATGTTAGTCTCAAGTGGAGTTTTATATTTAGGATTTATAATGGAAGAATTGAATTGTTCTGAAATTGTAAAATCAACAAGAGGAGATAAGGTTCGAATGAATTATTATTCGATTGATTTTATTTTGAACATTTTATATTCAAAAAATTTTAAAATTCTTTACAGTAAAGCTTATATAAGCAATAATTTAAATCAACAAAAAAAAGATTTTGTAATTATTGCATCAAAATAATGCCTATAGCATGAGTGTTGCTAATTGAATGGCTTTTAGAAAATAAGCGCAACATTTTGTACTAAATTGAACATGCGCAAAAGCCATAAGGCAAGCAAAAATTATTGCATATCTTTCACTACAATACTACTTGCCTTATTTCGGCATCTCCTGGCGTATTTTGCAGGAAAGGCGCCAATTATA
>JBKJSZ010000352.1:0-2540 GCA_046593675.1 Ferruginibacter sp. | reverse complement strand
GATGGGCAGTTGTGCAAAGTGATCTTACCTTTAGTGCAATGCATTTTAATAAGTTGAAGGATTTTATTCTGCTTCATTTTTGATATGTTTTCGAAATAATTTTTCAATGTATTCACTAATATTCCCAAGAACATCTACGATGATAAGCAAACAAAAATTTAAGTTCACTTTGTACGGAAGATGAAGAAGCTGAAAGAAAGGAAAGCGTTGTATATCTTTCCTTTCTTGATCTTTTTGCTCCTTTTTCCATCAAGGGTAAAAGGAGATAAATTGCTCTTTATAAAAGATGTTATATGTTCTTTTTTTGCAGAAAAAAAGAACGTAATAATTTGCATTTCTAACAAAAATTACACTTAACGTAGTTTCCATACAATTTTCGTTTCAACAATTCGTTTTGGTTAAAAATCCATAGAATGAAAATCCAAAACATCCTGATCTTTTTTTTATTCATCATTTCAACTAAAGTTTTGGCTTTAGATCCAACGAAGGTGACCATCAACCGGGTTACCGCTCCCTATTTTATTGTAGATGGCAATTCACCTGCTACATTAACTACAGCATATGTAGGTTTTGAAATCATAAACAACAGCAACAGCGGTGTAACGTATAGCAATCTTGTATTTACCGTTAATTCCATCAGTACTTCAGTATCCGGACAAAATTATAGTTTGGTTTCACCGGCAAATGGAATTAAAGCCGTAGGCACATTGGCTCCCGGTGCATCCCGTGTATGTTATTATTATGTGTCTTATCCGGCTAGTACAACCCCGCAGGCTACATTCAATATAACACTTTCCGATGCTACAGCTTCATCAAAAACAGCTTCGTTTGTTATAAGAAACAGATCCAGTATCAGTGCTAACGCAGGGGGCGCAGCTACACAAACTTTTACAAATCAAGACCTGATCGGCGGAACCATTATGGATGATGTTGTATATACTGTAGGCAATGTACAAAATGGTGATGAGTCAGATTTTCAGGTAGCTGTTTCTCCTCAGTTTGATCCAACAAAAATGGTTTTATTAAGCACAAAAATTATTGCCAGTTCGGTTCCATTAATAAACACCAACACAACGGACTCTTTATATTTTATAACAGGTAACGGAGGTAATGGATCTACAGTTACTGTGCGATGGACATTTAGAATTACGGGTTACAATTTTACCACCAGTGTATTACCTTGTGCAGGATCCACCAGCGGAAGTACCAATTATAAATATGCACTGAATTCGTCACTCGGATCTGGAACACCCATCACTGTTTCTGCATCAGCCAATCCACTTACCATAACTAAAACTTCTGACCAATCTACTTACCTGGTGAACAGTATTGCTACTTTCACTATCAACATTTCAAACCCGGGAGCATATGATGTAGTGATTGATAAAATTACAGATAATATTCCTGCTGGATTTGTATATAATGCAATTGCGGCAATGAGTGACGTTACCAACATTAATTCAACAACAGTACCTGCATCAGGTTCTACAGCACTGATCACTTTCGATGGTGGTGTTGTGTCAGGTGCAAATACCTCTTATAGAGTTCCTGCCGGCGGAAGTATAAACCTGGTATACACGGCAACAGCTCCTTCTTTTGCAACAGCGGACTTAACCACCACCGCAAAAGATTTTATTGCCACTACCGAAGTAGGAAGTGCAAATACTACCGTAAGAGTGGTTACAATTTTACCGGTAAAAATTTCTTCTTTCCGTGGAATGAAACAACAGAATACCATCAATATAAACTGGCAGACTTCAGAAGAAATTAATATGCAATCATTCGAATTACAAAAAATGAATGCAGCTGGTAATTTTGAAATGATCAGTCATCAAGCTGCAAAAGGTGTTGCTGCTTTATATGATGTAACAGATGTAAACCCTCTTTCCGGAAATAATTATTACCGCTTAAAATCAATCAGCCACGATGGTCATGTTGACTATAGTAATGTTATCAATATAATTTTTAAAATAAACAGTTTGGTATTGACAAGTGTTTATCCAAACCCATTTACGGATCAAATAAATATGAGTTTGCTATCTGAGAAAGATCAGTTAATAGCTACTTCATTATTTGATGCCACTGGAAATCTTATTAAAAAACAAAAAGCCATGTATCGTAAGGGAAATTCCAATATTAAATTGAAAAATCTAAATACGTTGGCTGATGGTATATATTTTATAAGGCTTTCATGTGAGTTGTTTAACGAGCAGATAAAAATGATAAAAAAATAAATTTTACTCTTTTATATTATTAAAACCCTCACATCAATGAGGGTTTTTTGTTCTTTTTTGGACAAGCAAAAAAGAAGATATAAAATTTGGTTACTGTTAATTTTATTCAAAATATTTAGCAAGGAATAGCTTAATGTTTGTTATTTCAATATTTTATAAATACAGATTATCTTACTTTTTCCCTTGATAGAAATGCCTTGCATTCAGCGATTCAATTAAAAAATAATTATTGCGGAGCTAAAAGTTAACAAAAAGATCAAGAAAGGAAATATCTACAGCCATTTCCTTTCTTCAGCTTTACTGATC
>JBKJSZ010000202.1:0-4616 GCA_046593675.1 Ferruginibacter sp. | reverse complement strand
CCTGTTGACACTCACGGTGTTTCAAGAGATACAGATGGTGATGGCGTACCTGATTGTAAGGATAAAGAATTGGTAACGCCAACTACCTGTCAGCCTGTTGATGCAGATGGTGTTGGTAAATGCCCTGATCCGGAATGCTGCAAAAATCGTATGGACAGTGCTGCTGTCGTTTGCGATTGTAATTATCCAACTATGACTTTTGCAAATAATAATGCAAACGTTAGCACAAATACACGTGCTATGTTGGCTACAGTAGCTGCTAAAATGAAAGCGAATCCTACTTGTTCCATCATATTAACTGGTTATCCTGAAGCATCTAAAGCTTCTCAGGCTAACTGCCAGAAAAGATTGGAAGCGGTTAGAAGATACCTGATTGAAAAAGAAGGCATCAGCGCAGATAGAATCACTAACAATTGCGAAATTGGTGGTGGTGACAAAAATGCGGTGGATGTAAAATGTCCATAATCATAATTTAAATTTCGATTTATAAAAGAAACCCTCTGATCGGAGGGTTTCTTTATGTTTATATTAACGGAATGACGTTGATTTATTTAGCAGAATGATTCACTTTTGGAGTTATTTCATTAATTTCGCGGTTCTGTATGAGAGGAATACCCGTTTTAATTGCATCCCTTTGTCTTTTTGTAGCACTATCTTCCTGCAATAAATTTGCAAAAGTTCAGAAAAGTAAAGATGTAGAATATAAATTAGCTAAGGCAGACGAATATTTTGCGAAAAAGAAATATCGCTATGCACAGCAATTATATGAAGAATTATTTCCGGTGTATAAAGGAAATCAGAAGTTTGAAGAATTGTATTATAAATATGCTTATTGTTTTTATAATCAGGGTTTATACAGTGATGCCGAAAATTTATTTAAAGGATATTTAGAAGTATTTCCTACCAGCAATAGAGCGGAAGAAATTGATTATATGAGAGCATATAGCTTTTATAAACAATCTCCCAAAATAGAATTGGAGCAGGTCAATACGGTAAAAGCTATGCAGATGATGCAGACATTTATAAGCATTCATCCGGGATCACCCAGAATCAAAGAAGCATCAGATATAATAGATCTGTCGAGGAAGAAATTAGAGTTGAAAGAATACAGATCATCAAATCTGTATTATGATATGGGTAATTTCAGAGCAGCGGCTTTGGCCTTTACAAATCTTATGAATAGTTACCCTGAATCAGATAAAGGGGAAGAATATAAACTGATGGTGGTTAAATCGTATTATCGTTTTGCAAAACTCAGTATCACTGAAAAACAGATAGAAAGATTTGAAAAAGTGATCTCTGAAGTGGAAGATTTTAACGATCGTTATCCGGGAAGTAATCTTACAAAGGAAGTGGACAGTTATAAAAATTTAAGTCTTAATAACATTAAAGCAATTCAAAATGAGCAAAATTCGTCGGCAACTAAGTTCTAATACCAGCAGTGTTGTAGAGCCAAAGAAATTAGTTGATATGAAAGATAAAACAGGTAATCTGTATGAATCAATCGCTATCATTGCGAAAAGAGCCAACCAGATTAACATTACTATCAAAGAAGAATTACATAATAAACTGGAAGAATTTGCCAGCCATACGGATAGCCTGGAAGAAATTCATGAAAATAAAGAGCAGATTGAGATCAGTCGTGCCTACGAAAGAATGCCCAATCCCTCTTTACTGGCAACTACAGAATTTATGGAAGACAAAGTGTATTTCCGTAGAAATGATGAAGATCTGTTCAGTTAATATTTGCAAACATTTTCATTTAGAAACTATAATTTTACGACGGTTGTTTATCAACCGTCTTTTTTATGTTAAAAGGAAAGAAAATTCTTCTGGGTATTTCAGGCAGTATTGCGGCTTATAAATCCGCCACATTGGTGCGGTTGTTAGTCAAAAAAGGTGCACTGGTTAAAGTGATCATGACGCCTTCTTCCAAAAATTTTATAACCCCACTTACCTTAGCAACCCTTTCTAAAAATCCCGTTCTTTCTGAAATAGCTGAAAAAGAGGAATGGTCTAATCATGTGATGTTAGGCCGTTGGGCTGATATAATGTTGATCGCTCCGTTAAGTTGTAATACACTTTCAAAAATGGCAAACGGTGCCTGCGATAATTTGTTGATGGCGGTATATCTCTCCGCTACTTGTTCCGTAGCAGTGGCTCCTGCAATGGATGAAGATATGTGGCTGCATCCCGCAACACAAAAAAATATTAAGACATTAGAACAATTTGGAAACAGGATTATTCCGGTTGATAATGGAGAACTCGCAAGCGGACTTTTTGGTGCCGGAAGAATGGAAGAACCGGGAAATATAATCACCTGGCTGGAAAACTTTTTTCAACATTCCCAAAGCCTGAATGGAAAAAAAGTAATGATTACTGCAGGACCAACCTATGAACCGCTGGACCCTGTTCGATTTATCGGTAATCAGTCAACAGGTAAAATGGGCATTGCGTTGGCAGAATCTTTCCGCGACAGAGGCGCAGAGGTAACATTGATTCTCGGACCTTCTGCACAAATGCTACCTTCAGGCATTGCCGTACACCGTATTCAAACAGCCGCTCAGATGATGGAACAGGTAAATAAGGTGTTTGAAGAAACGGATATCGCTGTGCTGAGTGCCGCTGTAGCAGATTACCGGCCTGCAATTGTTTCCGAACAAAAAATAAAAAAAACATCCGGTGAACTCCATCTGAACCTCATAAAAACAGAAGACATTTTAGCGGATCTTGGGAAAAGAAAAACTAAAAACCAGATACTTGTTGGTTTTGCATTGGAAACAGAAAATGAAATTGAATATGCGAAACAGAAATTATATAAAAAAAATGCAGATTTTATAGTGATGAATTCCTTGCGTGATAAAAATGCAGGATTCGGATATGATACAAATAAAATTACCATTTTCCATAAACTCGGCAAGCAATATGATTTTCAAAACAAATCAAAAAAAGCAGTTGCGGAAGATATCGTAACAACCATAATGCAACATCCATGAAAAAAATAATAACATTTATATCTTTAATTTTTATTGGTCATTTTACTAATGCACAGGAACTGAATGCACGTGTTTCCGTGATCACACAACGCATCGGTAATAATGTGAACAGAAATACATTCACCACCTTGCAAACGGGATTGAATAATTTTCTGAATAACAGGAAATGGACATCTGAAACTTATGCTTCCAATGAAAAGATCGACTGTAATTTTTTGCTCAATCTGGAATTAACTGATGATCCAAATGTTTACAAAGCAAGCCTAATGATACAGGCTGCACGACCTGTTTTTAATACTTCATATTTATCACCGTTAGTAAATTTTCAGGATGACAATATCACATTTAAATATATTGAATTTCAACAACTGGAATTTAATGAAAACAGGATAACCGGATCTGACCCATTGGTATCCAATATTACTGCAGTCTTTGCCTATTATGCATATATGATCATTGGTTTCGATGCAGCTACATTTTCTCAGAAAGCAGGCGAACCTTATTTTCAAAAAGCGCAGAATATAATCAATAATGCACCTGATGGAAGAGGAATTGGCGGATGGAAACCATTTGATGGCATTCGCAACCGTTACTGGTTGGTAGAAAATATGCTTAATACCCGCTATGCGATCATGCATGACGTTTATTATGTGTACTACAGACTTGGGCTGGATAAGTTTTATGAAGATGAAAATGCCGGAAGAATTGAGATACTGAATGTTTTAAATTTACTGACTAATTTTAATACCGACAATCCAAATACCATGATCAATCAGTTTTTCTTCCAGGGAAAAGCAACTGAATTGATAAAGATATTTTCAAAAGCATTGCCACCTGATAAAGCGCGGGCAATAGAATTATTACCAAAGCTGGATCTTACCAATGCCACACGTTACAGAGAGGAATTGAAAAAATGATACGATTTCTTTTTTTACTGTTGTTTATTACCTCCTGTTCTAAAAAAAAGGATATAATTCCACCTGCTAAAATGCAGGAATTGATGTGGGATTATGTGAGAGCAGATATTTATGCCAATGATTTTTTAAGTAAAGATTCTACTATGGATGTTCAAAAAGAGCATGCCGTTATTCTCAAAAAAATATTTGCAAAACATAAAATCAGCAAAGAAACTTTTTTTGAAAATTACAGGTATTATACCAGTCGGTCAGACCTAATGAATCCTTTGCTGGATAGTATTTTTGCAAGGCAGACTAAATTGAATCAAGTTCAAATTAATAAAATCAAACGATGAATAAAGTTGTTATGGATGCGGCAACTGCTGTAAACGATATATCCCATGGCGCTACCATCATGCTCGGTGGTTTTGGGTTATGTGGTATTCCGGAAAATTGTATTGCTGCTTTGGTAAATAAAAAAGTAATGCAACTTACCTGTATCAGCAATAATGCAGGCGTAGATGATTTTGGAATAGGATTGATGCTTCAGCAGAAACAAGTGAAGAAAATGATCTCCTCTTACGTGGGTGAAAATGCAGAATTTGAAAGACAATTATTATCTGGTGAATTGGAAGTGGAACTGGTGCCGCAGGGAACTTTAGCTACGCGTTGTATGGCTTCAGGATATGGAATGCCGGCAATATTTACGCCTGCAGGTGTGGGA
>JBKJSZ010000195.1:0-9028 GCA_046593675.1 Ferruginibacter sp. | reverse complement strand
TGTAAATGATGATTTCTCCATAAACCTTTCATCCATTTGAAAGGTGGATTCCATGCATGAATGGCATAATGCATACTTCCATAAACAAGATAACCAAAAATAAATCCCGGGAAAAATGAAAAAGCATTCTGACGCATAACTAAAAACATCAACATGAAAATGCAGGAAGAAATAATTAAACTGGGGACTGCAGGCATGAATAATCTTTCTTTATCCCTCGGATATTCATGATGATTACCGTGCAGCACATAAATTAATCTTTGTGTTTTGGTGCTCTCAGCAATAAAATGAAAAATAAAACGGTGCATCAGGTATTCAAAAAAACTCCAGAAAAATATACCGGCAATAAACAAAGTAAAAATTCTAACAGAATCGATAGCTGCTAAATGGGCATAATATGGAAGTAAAACCAAAACAGGTGTATACAAACCCCAAATTACCAAGGGATGTGTTTTGGTGAGATATTCAATGTACTGATTATTGAAAAGTCTCGCCTGTCCCTTATTATGTATCTTTTCAAACTCCATTTATTATTCCTTTATGCAAATATACAAAAGGAACTTTTTTATAAGAAAAGCAATACTAAATTTGCCAAACTTAACATTTCATATGAAACTCGTTACTTATTTAAAAGAAGATCACGATCAATTGGCTTTATTGGTAGAAGGATTATTATATGACACGGATATTTTGCACCCTGATCTACCCATCAGTATGGCAATGTTTCTGAATTACTGGGATGATGTAATGCCACTTGCGCTGGCCGTTGAACGGAGAATCAAAGAAGGTCTTGTAAGAAATGTGCTGGCTACTTCTTATGATGGCGCCACCATATTGGCTCCGGTTCCTCACCCAACAAGTTGCCGCGATGGCTATGCTTTTCGTCAACACGTTGCCGCTGCACGTAGAAACCGGAAAGTTGATATGATACCGGAGTTTGATCAATTCCCGGTTTTTTATTTTACAAATCATAATAGTATACAAGGTCCCGGCGAAATTTATTGCATGGCCGACCATTTTGAAAAATTAGATTTCGAATTGGAAGCCTCCATAGTAATTAACCGCAGCGGTAAAAATATTAAAGCAGCGGCCGCAGATGATTATATTGGCGGGCTCATGATTATGAATGATATGAGTGCACGAAGATTACAGATGGAAGAAATGTTGCTGAACCTTGGTCCCGCAAAAGGAAAAGATTTTGCAACGTGTATTGGTCCTATGTTGGTTACTTTAGATGAACTGGAACAATATGAAATACCCTGTAAAGATGGACACACAGGTAAAAATTGGAATCTTAATATGACCTGTAAAGTGAATGGTGTGGAAGTGAGCCGTGGAAATTTAGGAGATATGGATTGGACTTTTGCAGAAATTATTGAACGCTGCAGTTATGGCGTACATGTTTTTGCGGGCGATGTTATAGGAAGCGGAACCGTAGGAACCGGATGTTTTCTTGAATTAAACGGAACCGGCAAATTAAATGACATTAATTATCAGGAGCAATGGTTACAACCAGGCGATGTAGTGGAAATGGAAATTGATGCATTGGGATTATTATCGAATACCATTGTAAAAGAAGATTCTGACTTTTCTTTGCTGGTGTTAAAAAAATAAGTATGTTTTTAAATTTAAAAGAACTAAAGCCCGCAGATGTGCAGAATTATTTACAACATGCTATCGCTCCACGTCCGGTCTGTTTTGCATCAACCATTGATAAAGCCGGTCATGTAAATTTAAGTCCATTCAGTTTTTTTAATTTGTTCTCATCCAATCCTCCGATTGTAATATTTTCTCCGGCCAGGCGTGTACGGGATAATACTACGAAGCATACTTTACAGAATGTAGAAGAAGTAAAAGAAGTGGTTATTAATATCGTTGATTTTGACATGGTTCAGCAAACATCATTGTCAAGTTGTGAATATCTAAAAGGAGATAACGAATTTGAAAAAGCAGGGTTTACAGCAATACCTTCTACGTTGATTACGCCGCCAAGAGTTAAGGAAAGTAAAATTCAACTGGAGTGCAGGGTAAATGAAATTAAACCGCTTGGCACTGAAGGCGGCGCAGGAAATCTGGTGATATGTGAAGTGTTGTGTATGCATATTGATGACCGCATTTTAGATGAAAATAAAAAGATAGACCAACGTAAAATACACCACGTTGCCCGGCTTGGCGGTGATTGGTATTGTAAAGTAGATGAACAGAATTTATTCATAGTTCCAAAACCAAATTCACATTTGGGTATTGGTGTAGATGCATTGCCTGCCGGAATCAGAGAAAGTAAAGTACTTACAGGAAATGATATAGGTATGCTTGCCAACGTACATGAAATACCTATGATCAATCCTGCATTTACGGACGATAAGCTAAAAAATATTGTGCAGTATTATGCAATTGATCCATCGGAAATGGAAAGAGAATTACATACGTATGCACATCATTTACTGGAAGAAAATAAATTGCAGGATGCGTGGCAGGTTCTTCTCGCAGGATAAAAAAATATTTTAACTTTTTCCAAAAACTTTTCTCAGGATTTCTGTGGTTCGCGCAACCGGATTTTCTCTAATATTTTTTTCCTCATTCGCTATCAGGTTGAATAAAGAATTGGTTGCTCTTAAGGTTACATAAGAAGGCAGATCAGGATTTAATTTATTGATAGTAGTAGGAAAATTATTATAAGTGTTGATCATATCACTGTAATATCGTGTTGCACTTACTTTATCAAGAGAAGATTTTATAACAGGTGCAAAGGCAGCTATCAGCTTTTGACTTGTTTTCAAACGGAAATAGTGTGTAGCACTTGTGTCGCTGCCGCGGATAATATTAATAGCATCCGTTATGGTCATTCCTTTTATAGCATCAATGAAAATTGGTTTTGCAAAACCTACCGCATCTTCAGCACCACGGTTTATTTGTAAGATGGCTTTATCCACTAAAGAGTTCATTCCAAGGTTACGTAAAGTATTTTCAATTTTTTTTGCTTCGGGAGGTAATAATATTTTATAAATAGCGCTGGCGAAAAAACCATCTACCGTATTCAACTGCGAAACGGCTTTTCCGGTTCCCTGATCTAATGCCTGACGTATTCCCAAAGCTGCTTCCTGTGCACTGAATGTTCCACCGGCTGTACTCACACCCGGTAATTCCTTTAAAACATCGCAGGAAGATAATCCGATAATAAGCACGAAGAATGTAATAATTAATTTCATATCTCAATTTATTTTAGATATCGCAACTATATTGCCATTTGCAGTATTTGCGTTGTTAAATGAAATAAATGTTGCTTGTCTTCCTCAGGCACAACGTTTACCTTTGCGGCTTAACATCAAAAAAAAGTAATGAGTCAGTTACATTTATCTGAACAGGAAGTTATAAGAAGAGAAAAACTTGAGGAGTTAAAGAAGTTTGGAATAGATGCCTATCCGGCTGCATTATATCCGGTAAATTCAACAGCAGCGTTTATAAAGGAAAATTATACAGAAGATAAAAAAGAACAATTCAATGATGTTTGTCTTGCCGGGCGAATTATGAGTGTCCGGGATATGGGTAAAGCAAATTTTGCAGTATTGCAGGATGCCAGCGGTAAAATTCAATTCTATATAAAACAGGATGATATTTGTTCAGGTGACGATAAATCAATGTACCAGACCGTATGGAAAAAATTAATAGACATAGGTGATATCGTTGGTATCAAAGGATATGTATTTACAACCAAGACCGGAGAAACATCTGTGCATGTAAACGAATTTATTTTACTCACCAAATCTTTGCGTCCCTTACCAATTGTAAAAGAAAAAGACGGTGAAGCATTTGATGAAGTGACCGATCCGGAATTTCGTTATCGTCAACGATATGCAGATCTGATTGTAAATCCTAATGTAAAAGACGTTTTTGTAAAACGTACAAAAATGGTCAATGCCATCAGAACATTTTTAAATGATAGAAATGCATTGGAAGTGGATACACCGGTTTTACAAAGTATTCCTGGTGGAGCGGCGGCACGTCCTTTCAGTACACACCATAACGCTCTTGATGTACCAATGTATATGCGTATTGCAAACGAATTGTATTTGAAAAGATTGATAGTGGGAGGATTTGAATGGGTGTATGAATTCAGCCGTAATTTCAGAAACGAAGGAATGGATCGTACACACAATCCTGAATTTACCATACTGGAATTTTATACAGCGTATAAAGATTATGAATGGATGATGGATACAACGGAACAACTGTTAGAATATGCTGCATTGGCAACAAATGGTTCTGCTGTAACAACCGTTAATGAAAAAGAAATCAGTTTTAAAGCTCCGTACAGAAGAGTTACCATGTATGATGCTATCACGGAATTCACAGGATTTGATATTAGTGAAATGAAGGAAGAGGGAATTAGAGAAGTATGTTCAAAATTAAATATTCATGCAGATGCAAAATGGGGAAAAGGAAAATTGATAGATGAAATCTTTGGGGCAAAATGCGAAGCCAATTTTATCCAGCCTACATTCATCACAGATTATCCTGTAGAAATGAGCCCGCTTACAAAAAAACATCGCAGTAAACCCGGGCTCGTTGAACGTTTTGAATTAATTATTAACGGGAAGGAGATTGCAAATGCATACAGCGAATTAAATGATCCCATTGAACAAAGAGAACGTTTTGAAGAACAGGTTAAACTGATGGAACGTGGTGATGAAGAAGCTATGTTTATAGACCATGATTTTTTACGTGCTTTGGAATATGGAATGCCGCCCACCAGTGGAATTGGTTTCGGTATCGATCGTTTGTGTATGCTGCTAACAGCACAACATTCAATACAAGATGTATTGTTTTTCCCAATGATGCGACCAGAAAAATTTTCGTAAAACCATGTATCATTTTAGAGTTCAAAGTGATTCCTAAACGAGTACTTTACAGAATAAATAATTTTTAATTTATGCATGTTATTAAAAAAATAACCGCAGTTGTCTTATTATGTACAACCGTTTTTCATTTGAAAGCCCAGGTAAGACCACTTACTGATGATCAGTATTTTAAAAATAATTTTAAAGGGATAGTGGAGAGTCTTCCAATTGTAACAAGGTGGACAGATAACAATCATTTCCTGATGATAAAAAATGGTAAAACATTTTTGGTGGATGCAAAAACGGGAATAGAAACAGAATCTTCTGCTGATAAAATGCCTGCACTTCCGGTTGCTCCAACTGTTATGATTTCTAAAAATGAAATTTTATTTAAAAGTGGGGGAACAGAATCTGTTTTATCCAACGACAGTAGTTCAGGTAAAAAATATAATGCGTTGTTAAGTCCTGATAATAATTACATCGCTTATACCATGAACAATGATCTCTATACGATAGAGGTTCGCTCAAAAAAGAAAAATCGTATTACCAATGACGGAAGTGAAACTATCCTTAATGGTTATGCAAGCTGGGTTTATATGGAAGAAATCTTAGGAAGATCATCTAAGTATAAATCCTATTGGTGGAGCCCCGACAGCAAGCATATTGCATTTTTTAGAACAGATGATTCGCCGGTACCTGTTTATACTATTACAGATGCGGATGGTATACATGGTTATGTAGAAAAAATGCGTTACCCAAAAGTTGGCGATCCTAATCCTCAGGTGAAAATTGGTATTGTTTCTCCAGAAGGCGGTAATATCATCTGGGCAGATTTTAATAACAAGGAAGATCAATACTTTGGAATGCCATACTGGAAACCGGATGGAAAAACATTACTTGTTCAATGGATGAACCGCAAACAAAATCAATTAAAAATATGGGCTGTTGATCCGGTTACCGGAAATAAAAAATCATTTTACAGCGAAGAACAAAAAACGTGGATAGATCTTGATGATAATGAACGGATTCAATTTCTAAAAAACGGCAAGGGGTTGCTGTTATTAAGCGATATGAGCGGATGGAAGCATATTTATCATTTTGATATAAATGGGAAATTAGTTAATATGATTACATCCGGAAAATATTCGGTTGAGGAAATTTCATACGTGGATGAAAAAAAGAACTTACTATATTTTATTGCAAGAGGGATAGAAAACTCTGCCAGAAAAGATTATTACAGTATTAACCTGAATGGTAAAAACCTGAAACGTTTAACATCCGGAAATTTTAATCACAGTTATATAAATACTTCTCCCGACGCCTCTTATTTTATAAGTACTTCCAGTAATGTAAGTACACCCCCGATTATGTCTCTTTATTCCGGAAAAGGAAAGATGATTAAAGAATTAGGGAATTCTAAAGGTGTTGATTTTTCAAATTCTGATTTAGCACTAACAGAGATTGTAAGAGTAATCAGTGATGACAGTCTTTTTAATCTTCCGATGAAAATTACGTGGCCAACTAATAGGGACAAATCAAAAAAATATCCGGTACTAATTTCAATTTATGGCGGTCCCAATGCAGGCACCTTAATGGATTCATGGAGTTTATCAGGTAATCAGCAATGGTATGCAAAGGAAGGTCTGATACAGGTGGTGATGGATCACAGAGCGAGTGGCCATTTCGGTAAAACAGGTGTAAATTATATGTACCATAATCTTGGTTACTGGGAAATGAAAGATTATTCAACTATGGTAAAATGGCTAATAAAAAATGCAAACGCGGATTCCTCAAAAATTTGTATTACCGGGTTTAGTTATGGAGGTTATTTATCAACTTATGCATTAACGTATGGAGCAGATGTGTTTACACATGGTATGGCTGGTGGAAGTGTGGTAGATTGGAAATTATATGACAGTCATTATGCTGAAAGGTTTATGGGAACAGAGGCTGATAACAAAGAAGGTTACAAATCAAGTTCGTCATTAAATTATGTAGATCGCTACAAAGGCATGTTACAAATTGTGCATGGTGTGATAGATGAAAATGTGCATCTGCAAAACAGCATACAATTAATTAGTGCATTGCAGGACAAAAAAAAGGATTTTGAATTTATGATGTATAGCGGAGGAAGGCATGGATGGGGTGGAAACAAAAGTGTTCATTTTCAAAATCTGAAAACAAAATTTGTTTACAGATATTTACTGGAAAAGCCAGTCCCAAAAGGATTATTGAAATAAAAAAAAGCCGGAATTAACCGGCCTTTTTTTTATAGAAACAGATCAGGATATAATTGTGCACCGGGAACTACAGAATATTTTTCAAAATCTGTAATTCCAGATTCTGATAAAACATCTTCATCAATATAATTATTGCCGGAATGGTTAGCAGCTTCTTTACGCAAAATTTCATAAGCAGCATCGGCGACAATATTTGTTGTACGGCTCATGTTTATTAAAGTATCACCACCTAATAAATTTTGTACCGCAGCGGTGGCGATGGTGGTTTTGGGCCATAATGTATTGGCTGCAATGTTATATTTTTTTAATTCAGCGGCAAGTCCCAGCGTTACCATCGTCATTCCATATTTACTTACTGTATAGGCAACATGGTCGGAAAACCATTTCATATCCATATTCAAAGGAGGAGATAAAGTTAATATATGTGCATTGGTTGATTTTTTCAGCCAGGGTATACATGCTTGCGAAGTAAAAAAAGTGCCTCTTACATTAACATCCTGCATTAAATCGTAACGTTTAGGTTCTGTTTTTTCTGTTGGTGTAAGTGAAATAGCCGAAGCGTTATTTATTAGAATATCAATGCCACCAAATTGTGCGGCAGCTTTTTCAATCATGTTATAAATCTGCTCTTCATCTCTTACATCGCACATCACCGGTAATGCTTGTCCGCCTGCAGCTTCCATTTCTTTGGCGGCGGAAAAAATTGTTCCACCAAGTTTTGGATTTTCTTCTGTTGATTTAGCTGCAATAATAATGTTGGCTCCATCTGCCGCTAATTTCAAACCGATTGCTTTTCCAATGCCACGCGTAGCTCCGGTGATAATAATTGTTTTTCCTTTAAACATTATACTTAAGAGTTAAGTGTAGCTTCAACCGTAATTTCTATATTATACAATTTTGAGATAATACAGTTAGATTTTGCATCTGCAACTGCTTCATTAAAAGTTTCTTCATTCATTCCTGGTACTTTTGCATTTACCGTTAAATGTGATAAAGTAATAGAACCATTATCTAAAGTAATGTCACATTTTGTTTCAATTTTTTCAGGAGTAAAACCTGCAGCTCCAATTACAAAACTCAGTTTCAAGGCAAAACATCCTGCATGTGCCGCTGCAACCAATTCTTCCGGGTTTGTTCCAACACCCGATTCAAACCGGCTTAAATAAGAATATTGTGCATTGTTTAAAGTGGTGCTTTGTGTGCTTAAAGTACCGTTGCCATCTTTTCCTGTTCCATTCCATACGGCAGTTGCGTTTCTTTTCATTTTTTTAGTTATTTATTTATTTGATAAAAATTGATTGATATATTGATTCATTAAATCCTATAAAAACATTTTTCTCCGATTCCACAACCGGCCTTTTTATTAATGTGGGATATTTGATTAACAAGGCAGCCGTGAAAGATGTGGTTAATAATTGTTCTTGTATTTCTGCCGGTAAGTTTCTCCACGTTGTACTTTTTTTATTTAGTACCATTTCGATGCCTTTTGCTTTGATCCATTTACGGATAATTTTTTCTGAAAGCACTTGTTTTTTAAAGTCAACAAATGAAAAATCAATTTTGTTTGTTGTTAACCAGGCTATTGCTTTTTTTACCGTATCACAATTATCAATTCCGTACACCGTCATAATATCTCCGGTTTATTCTGCATGATCTTTTCTATCTTTTCCATTACATCTTCCGTTAACTTCGGCAATGCCTCAAGTGATTTTAAATTCTCAGTAAGTTGTTGTTTTTTGGTTGCTCCTAAAATAGCCGTACTCACATTTGGGTTTTTCAGGCACCAGGCAATGCTCATAACCGGTAAAGATAAACCGGTTTTAACGGCAAGGTCATTTAACTTCTTTACTTTTTTCATTTTATCGTCTGTTGTCCATTTATCTCTCAGCCACTCAAAACCTGCGAGACCAAAGCGACTGTCTTTTGGGATGCCGTCATTATATTTTCCGC
>JBKJSZ010000055.1:0-7142 GCA_046593675.1 Ferruginibacter sp. | reverse complement strand
CCGGCGGAGGTTTTTTATTTTGTATAATTTATTTTGGTGAAATTGTGTTATGCAACAAATTTATCAGAAAAAAATAACCACATTTGAAAAGTTGCTTGAAAAAGTAAATGTTGCTGCCATTTCAGAACATGTGTATTGCAGAAATTATCTGCAACATCTCATTATACATAGAAAATACTATTTGAAAATATATGAACATATTTTTTCTTTATTATTGAAAAAGTCAGGAAAAAATATTTCAGAAATTACATTAATTGATTTTGGTTGCGGGAATGGTTTGCTTGGCATTTTTCTGAAGTTTTGCGGAATTAATAGAGTAATGTTGATGGATTCTGATCCTTTATTTATAGAGGCTGCAAAACAACTCAGTAAAACTTTACATGTTGCTGTTGATGAATTTTTAAACGGAGATGAATCCATTTTATTTTCAATTTCCAAACCTGATATAATTGTAGGCACTGATGTGATTGAACATGTGTATGATCTTAACGCGTTGATGACAATGTTTCATCAATTGAATCCAAACCTGGTTTCATTATTTACAACTGGTTCCAATCCAGCCAATAAAAGAAAAGTAAAAAAGCTGATGGAATTGCAAAAAAAAGATGAATGGGAAGGTGGCGTAACAGCAGAAGGCGATCTGGGACATGCGCCGCATATCGCTTTTCTGGAAATGCGAAAACATATTATTCAAAATTTTCAGTTAAATCTCACTGAATCTGAAATTAATACGCTAGCTGTATTAACCCGTGGATTAAATAAAAAAGATATACGCAAAAAAGTAGAATTCTATAGGGAGAAACAACAATTTCCCGCCACTCCGGTTCACCCAACAAATACCTGCGATCCAAATACGGGAAGCTGGACGGAAAGAATTTTAACAATAACAGAATACAAAAACATATACAACAAAAATGGTTTTTATTTAGATTTGTATGCAGGGTTCTATAATCAGTTTTTTAAAGGGTTGAAGTCGCATTTTGCAAAATTGATGAACAGTATAATAAAATTTACAGGGATTCGGTTTGCACCATTTATTATTTTGATCGGGATTAAAAAATATGATGAATAACCTGCTGATTTTATTAATATAAATTTTGAAAAACCAAGAATTTTAAATCAATATGTTGTCCCGACTTTTTATTTTTATTTTTTTATTTGCTGCCTTCATCAACCCGTCTTTTATTTCTGATAAAGAAACAACAGCATTTCAGAATAATATTCATACGCTTTCACGCGGGCAACGCAATGCTTTAAAAGCAGAAAATCCTTATTATATTATTGTTGATAAAAGTGATTATGAACTAAAAGTGTATGATGATGAAGGTTGGTATGCTACGTATCCAATAGTTTTTGGTAGCAGAGACCTGGGAGATAAAATGCGGGAAGGTGATAAAAAAACACCCAATGGTTCTTTTAAAATCATCTTAAAAAAACACCATCCTAAATGGGGCCCGGAATTATTGCTGGATTATCCAAATCAACAAAATGTAGCTTTATTTAATCAGCGAAAAGCAAAGGGAGTTATTCCTAAAACGGCTAAAATAGGAAATGGTATTGCTATACATGCTACAAGACCTTCTGAAGAATGGACAGTTGATAATTTTTACAACTGGACGGATGGTTGTGTTTCTGTTAAATATACCGAGATGATCGATTTGTTCAGCTACATCTCTGTGGGAACAAATGTTAACATTCAACCTTAGTCAATCTTAGTTAGATTCTTTTTTAACGGGTAATGTAAAACCAAAAGTAGAACCCACATCTATTTTACTTCTTACATGAATAGTTTGTAAATGTGCTTCAATAATATGTTTGCAAATAGATAAGCCTAATCCACTTCCACCTTCCCTGCGGCTTCTGGCAAGATCGGTACGATAAAACCTTTCGAATATTCTTGATAAGTGTTCTGCGGCAATGCCTGACCCGTCATCACTGATCTCTATAAGAATATTTTTTCCTTCTATTTTGTAAAAACTTGCTTCAATCTCGCCACCCTGCTTTCCATATTTTAATGCATTATCTATTAGATTGATTAAAACCTGCCGGATCTTTTCTTTGACTGGACATACCGTCAGTGGTACCTCACATCCTTTTTTTATAGTGGTTCTTATATTTTTTTCCTGTGATTTTAAATACAATGAATCGTAAACATCTTTTACCAGATCCTGAATGATGAAGTTTTGTTCCTGCAATTGTAACTCTCCGCTTTCCAGCCTGGAAATGGCATCAAGATCATCTACAAGATTTACCAACCGGTCTGTATTGTGTGAAGCATTTTGTAAAAACCGGGTATTTACTTTTTCGTCGTGCAAAGCACCATTTAATAATGTTTCAACGTATCCCTGAATAGCGAAGATGGGTGTCTTTAATTCATGACTTAAATTTTGTAAAAATTCTTTTCGGAAGGCCTCATTGCGCTTCAATAGATCCACTTCCGCTTTTCGTTGTTCTGCCCACCTTTCCACATCTTCCCTAACTTCATCAATTCCTTTTTGCGGCAAAATATTTGAATAATAAAACTCTTCCCTTTTGGTAGCTTTCGTTTGAGATATTAATTTATAGATCAGTTTAATTTTACGGTAAATAAATGTTTGAAGGGTGAATAATATTAATCCATAACTTCCAGAAAATATAACTACAAAAGAAGCAAGCCCCATCCACCAGATCGGTTTAAATACAAAAATTCCCAATGCAACCGGAGCAGCAATAATTAAAGCAGTAAAGGCTGCTAATTCCTGTGGTGAAAAACTCTTTTTGGAAAACATGTATTAACAAAGGTAGGGAATGACGATAGGAACGATAATCATAACACATTCCAGATCATTCGAATTTATAGCCAACACCTTTTACAGTAGTGATACAATCAATATTTAATTTCTGCCTGATCTTTCTGATATGCACATCAATAGTTCTGTCGCCTACAATTACTTCCGTTCCCCAGATCTGATTCAGAATTTCATTTCTTAAAAATACTTTCCCGGGTTTTGATGCAAGCAAGGCCAGTAATTCAAATTCTTTTCGTGCAAGAAAAATTTCGTTATTATTCAATCGCACGGCATATTTTTCTCTGTCAATTTCTATCTCACCAACTTTTATGATCGCTGGCTCCTCTTTCAACCTTCTGAAAAGTGCATTCACTTTACTTAAAAGTATATTTGGTCGAATAGGTTTCGCAATATAATCATCGGCGCCTGACTCTAGCCCTTTGATTTCTGAACTTTCATCACTTAAGGCAGTAAGAAAAATAATTAAGGTTTGTTTAAAATCAGGATACATTCTCAACTGTTGACATACTTCCCAGCCATTCCGGCCAGGCATCATTACATCCAAAATGATAAGGTCTGGTTTAAATTTTTTAGCGGATTCCAAAGCCTCAATGCCATTGCCCGCGCTTTCTACCTGGTAGCCTTCCTTTTCCAAATTGAAACGAATGATCTCCAGAATATCCGGTTCATCATCTGCTATCAGTATCTTTTTTGACATATCATCAGGCGTATAATGTAAAGTTAAACCAAGAATTTTTAGGGAGACCTCTTTATCAGGCCGTTATAATATTATTAAATTGTTAATCGAATGCAGCATACAATAGTAATTTGCATCTCTAACCGCTAAAATAGCATCATCTTTGCCCATCAGATTATTTATGAAGTATTTTTTACTTTTTATTTGTGTTTTTCAGATATGCTTTATTGCCGCGTCACAAAACCGTGATACTATCATTATTCCTGTTAATCGTTTATACTTTCATGATAAAATTAAAAACGTACAAAACCTTTTGGATAATATTGATGGTAAACCCGATAATTTTTTACACAGCTCGGCAAATCCTGAAACAGATATTAAAGTTTCTGATATCATTTTTAATAAAATAACGGAGTTAAGATTTTCCGTTGAAGCCAATAAGGAAATTGAAAAAAGTAATGATAAAATCCGCCAGCTTAGTTATATAGAAACATTTTTAAAACTAATCCGCCAGTCGCTAAAAGAACGACTGATTACAACGCGGGATATTCCAGAACTATACGAACACTTTGTAATGTTGCTGGAAGTAAATCGTAGGAATGAAGATATTTCTGAGTTGATGAAAGCTGTTTCTTATCCGATTGCTAAAATTAATACAGCCGTTTTCTTCGACAATAAAGGTTATACGAAAAGCAGAAATCTCGTTTATTTAAAATATGCTGCGCTTCATCCTGATCAGATATTAAAATCTATTCGGCCGTATGTAAATGAAGGATATGCAGATAGTCTTATCATTCTTGCCTGTAAATACAATCCGGTTCAATTATATTCTTATGCTCAATCAATCACTTCTCCCGAAGGAAAATTAATTCACAGAAGCGAGAACGGAATGGTAAAAGCGGTTGCAAAACTAAGCCAGACTTCTAATGCATTATTATACTTTCCTTTTTTAGATAATTTGTTATCCGAAAAAATTTCTATAGACAGTATAAAAAAATTTGTAGGGGATGGAGAAAAGGGATACGACAGTGTCGGTTATTTTAAATTGCTGGTTAAAACGGAAGTGGAATATTTTATGCGGATGGCACCGCCACTTCGCGATACACCTGTTGCGATGTTTGGTGTGAATGGATTAAGAGAAACATTAAAATCAAAAGCGATACAGCATTTTATTACGCCCATCAATACATTACATGATGTAAATAATCTGAATGTGCGTATGAAAGCCATTGATCCATTATCACCGGTTGAATTATATTATATGATGGTAATGGGAGAGAATGATATTTATACTTCCAGTTATAAACACAGTTTTAACCGGATGATGCAACGCATGGGAAATAAACCACGTGGCGATTCTTTGTTGCAATCCGTACATTTTGATTATTTCAAAAAATTTATAAAGCTCGCGGCTAACTTTAATAAACTCGATACTTTTTTAAAGACGATGCCTGTGAAAAGCAGTGAGGTTTTGATGAAAGCATTTGTTGCCAACCTGGATAAGACAGGAAACCTGGAAGATGCAGTGGATGTTGCAGATTCTTACAGTAGTATTTCAGATAAAAATTTATTGAATACTATTTTTAATTATGTGGTGATTAATGAAGAGAGGAATCAAAAAGCTGGCAATACGAGAGGAAGGATCATCTATAATTTATTGAAAACAATAATGATGTCTGCCGATACTTCCGAGAAAATAAATTTAAGTGCAACATTAGGCATACCATCTATTTACGATATCCAGGCTAATGAATTTAAAGATGAAAACGGCGCCATAGTACAACAGGTTTTCTTTTATGGAGATGAAGACGGTAAAACATTTTTTCCTGCCTTCATCAGATCATTTTCACCTAAGCAATGGAGCATAACCATGAAAAAAGAGTGGGTGGAGATCAAAGCTTTGAAATCAAACGTTTGGGTATTTGCGAACAGACCTTTAGAAAGTGATGAAAATTTAGATGACAGCGCACAGGTACACTTGAATACATATCTGGAATATAATAAAATGCTTCCTTCTGTAGTAGTGCATCGCGGTCACAGTTACTGGTTACCAAGAACGATACACAGAATGCCCGGTAGTGCAAAAGTTGTATTGATCGGATCATGCGGAGGATATCAGAACCTGAATGAAATTTTACAGGTTTGTCCGGATGCACATATTATCACAACAAAAGAAATTGGAAAAGGTGATATCAATCAGCCTATTTTAAATGCACTGAACCAGAATTTTTTCGCTGGAACGGCTGTGGATTGGCGCATTTTATGGGCAACTCTTACTAAGCAATTTATGGCTGATCCAAAAAAAGAAGTAAGGGAAAGCTGGGAAAATTACATTCCTCCTTATAAAAACCTGGGAGCCATTTTTTTAAAAGCATATAATAAACAGGCGGAGGCCAGCAACTTAGAATAATAACATGAAGAGTGAGCGAAAGGGTAAAAATATTTTAGATTTCTCTCTGCTGAAAAGAGTTTTTGCATTTACCAAACCGTATAAAAATAAATTTATTATTTCTATAGCGCTGGCTATTTTATTGGCATTGATGGCACCTTTGCGGCCTTTACTTATTCAGATCAGTATCAATGAAGGGATAAAAAATAATACCATCGGGCATTTCATTACCGCGGCCGGAGGATTTATTATTGAGATTACTATTATACAAATATTATTATTGATCGTTGAAACCGCCTGCCGCTTCTATTTCACGTTTACTACAGCTACACTCGGACAAAATGTTGTGAAAGACCTTCGTGTATCCACTTACCAGAAAATTTTACAACTTAATCTCAGACAATTTGATAAAACACCCATTGGTACTTTAACTACAAGAACCATAAATGATATTGAATCAGTAAATGATATTTTCAGTGATGGTTTGATTCCGATCATAGCAGATCTTCTGGCAATCATTTCTATTTTAATGTACATGTTTATTGTAGACTGGCAACTTACATTGGTTTGCCTGGCACCCTTTCCAATTTTGATAATAGCTACTTATATTTTTAAAGAAAGTGTGAATAAATCTTTTACACGTGTACGTAATGCCGTCTCTAATTTAAATTCTTTTGTCCAGGAGCATATTACCGGAATGTCACTCGTTCAGGCATTTGCAGCAAGTTCCCGTGAACATAAAAAATTTGAGAAAATCAATAAAGAACATCGCAATGCAAATGTGAAAGCGATCTTTGCTTATTCCGTTTTTTTTCCTATTGTTGAATTGGTATCTGCATTGTCCATCGGTTTATTGGTATGGTGGGCTGCAAAAGAATCTTTGGGATTGTCACCGCTGCGTGCAGAAAATGTTGGCGGTATCGTAACCGCATTTATACTTTGCCTGAATTTATTATTTCGACCGTTACGCGTTCTCGCAGATAAATTCAATGTATTGCAAATGGGAATGATCGCAAGTGAAAGAGTATTTAAAGTTTTAGATAATGATGATGTTACTCATGAAAGCGGAACACTTAAAACTCCGGTGAGGGGAGAAGTGGAATTCAAACAGGTATCCTTCGGTTATGTCCCCGGAAGAACTGTTTTAAAAGAGATAAGTTTCACAATTAATTCGGGCCAAACGCTCGCTATTGTAGGGCATACGGGCAGTGGTAAAACTTCAATCATAAGTTTATTGAATCGTTTATACAAAGCCGATGAAGGTCAGATCCTGGTTGATGGACATGAT
>JBKJSZ010000348.1:0-2764 GCA_046593675.1 Ferruginibacter sp. | reverse complement strand
TTGCACCCAATAAAATATCTATTCCAAATTTGCTCCAATACTGATGGCCATTATTAAGGTATTGGTGAATGGCGTTTCTAAAGGTGGTTTTTTCAGGCATCACTGATGGAAAAGAGGGAGCAGGATTTTTTAAGCGCTTTAAAAAGTCACGCAGGCGTGTAGTACAATTATCAAAGAAAAAATCATATTTGTAAAATTTATTTTCTTCTTTCAAATTTTCGTTCAATGCATATTGAAAACTCCTTTTTTCTTCAGGAGTAAAATTTAAAACCTGTTCTGTAATATTTCGTCCGGTTACATTATATAAATATTGAAAATCTGCAAAATATTCGGCACTTACATAATACAATAATTTGCCTCTGATGAATTTTAAATAAAAGGAAGCATCATCGAAATCGAATGTGCCATAGTTATAAACAATGTCCAATCCTTTAACACTATCTGAAATTCTGATAGCACTATGACCAAATATTGAATATAATTCATCGCCGGGCGAACAGGTAAGTAAAGAAATTTTAAGATGTGAGCTGTCCTGTGCGTAAGTATTCCACTGAATAGACAGACTGATGAAAAACAACAACCATAATTTTTTTATCATCTGCTGTAATTAGGTGCTTCTTTGGTAATCGCAATATCATGTGCATGGCTTTCCCTGATTCCCGATTGTGTGATTTTTATAAATTTTGCTTTTTGTAAAGCTTGAATATTTTCAGCACCACAATATCCCATTCCGGCTTTTAAACCACCTGTAAACTGATGTACCAATTCACTTAAATTACCTTTATAAGCAACGCGGCCTTCAATGCCTTCAGGTACAAATTTTTTGATATCATCTTCCACATCCTGAAAATATCTGTCGCTGCTTCCCTGAGCCATCGCACCTAAGGAACCCATTCCTCTATACTGTTTAAATTTTCTTCCTTCATAAATGATGGTTTCTCCTGGGCTTTCTTCTGTACCTGCAAAAACATTTCCCATCATTACTGCCGTTGCGCCAGCGGCCAATGCTTTAACCATATCACCTGTGTATCGAATACCACCATCACTGATGATTCCAACGCCGGTATTTTTTAAGGCCGATGCTGCTTCCATTACAGCTGTTATTTGTGGAACGCCTGTGCCGGCCACAATTCTTGTAGTACAGATAGAGCCGGGCCCAATGCCAACTTTTACCGCATCTGCTCCTGCAGCAGCCAAAGCTTTAGCACCTTCTGCGGTTCCAACATTTCCGGCAATCACCTGAGTATCCCGATGATTTGCTTTTACTTTTTTCAAAGCTTCTATTACTCCTTTTGTATGGCCATGTGCACTGTCCAAACAAATTACATCCACGCCTGCTTTTACCAATGCCGAAACACGTTCATTAATGTCAGAAGTTATGCCAACGCCTGCACCAACAATCAATCTTCCATATCCATCTTTCACGGCATTTGGATAACTTTTCAATTTTAAAATATCACCAAACGTAATGAGGCCAATTAATTTTCCGTCCTTATTTACAACAGGTAATTTTTCGATTTTATTTTTTTTGAAAATCAGTTCTGCTTTTTTGAGATCCGTTCCTTCAGGTGCAGTTATCAGATTTTCACTCGTCATAACCGCACTAACTTTTGTTTTTGAATTGGTTTCAAAGCGAAGGTCACGGTTTGTGAGAATACCTTTTAATTTCTGTTGTGCGTCAATAATGGGAATGCCACCGATTTTATTTTCTTTCATTAATCGCAAAGCTTCACCAACAGTTGCATCAGCCATTAAAGTAATTGGATCCAGTATCAATCCGTTTTCACTTCGTTTTACTTTTCTTACCTGCTCGCATTGTTGTTCAATACTCATATTCTTATGAAGTATTCCTAAACCTCCCTGCCTGGCCAAAGCAATCGCCAGTTGTGCTTCGGTAACTGTATCCATTGCCGCACTCAATATCGGTATGTTAAGCGTTATTTTTTTGGTAAGAGAAACAGAAATATCTACATCTCGCGGAAGTATCTGTGAGTATCCGGGGATGAGCAATACATCATCAAAAGTGAGTCCTTCCATCATGGGTGATTCAACTTTGTTTTTTGTAGCCATGTGCAAAGATAATCATTGGGCTGTATGCCTAGTTATTCAGCCGATATATTTTACCCGGAAGGCAAAGAAGTACTCCATTCATTTCCAGCATTAATAAAGCGGATGCTATTTTACTTCCAGGCAATTTGGTTTTCTGATAAATTTCATCAATTGAATGTGGGCGATCTTTTAGAGTATCTACAATCATTTGTTCTTCGTTGTTGAAATGGAGAAATAAAGATCTTTGTTTACTCTGTTTTTTTGGAAGCAATTTCCAGTTCATTATTTCTAACAAATGATCGGCACCTGATAACAAAATGGCTTTATTTTGCTGGATCAGATAATTGCATCCATCACTTCTGTCATCTGTAATTCTGCCTGGTATGGCAAATACATCCCGGTTATAACTATTCGCAATTTCAGCAGTAATAATTGATCCGCCTTTTTTCCCGGATTCCACTACAACCACAGCGTCAACCATTCCGGCAACGATACGGTTGCGTTTAGGAAAATTTTCACGGTCTGGTTTGGTTCCACTGATGAATTCAGTAAGCAATCCGCCATTTTCCAGCATATGTTTCGCCATATGTTTATTCTCTAAAGGATAAATTCTATCAAGGCTATGCGCCAATACGCCTACCGTTGATACATTTTGTTTCAGACAATTTTTGTGTGTTATCGTATCTATACCAAAAGCAAGCCCACTGATTATTAA
>JBKJSZ010000323.1:0-14062 GCA_046593675.1 Ferruginibacter sp. | reverse complement strand
GTTCCTGCTGTTTTTTTTTATTCTTAAAAATCCGCAAAGCAACAATTACAATTATTATTTTGAATTCTATAGTTTATTGCTCCCCAATCTTTTGCTCACCACTGTATCGAGGATATTTTTTTTAAGTACGGTCAAACACCAGTTGAAAAATAAAACTGTTTTTTTTAATGCTCTACTGATCGGATCTGAAACCACGGCTGTTCAGTTTCTGGATAATTTCAACCGCACATCAGAACAAGGAGGTTTTATCATCAAAGCCTTTTATAATATCAACGGGCAAAGCGGAAAGCTACCTTCCTCACTTACGCAGTTTACTGTTGCCGATCATTTACCTAAAATTATTCTGCAGGAAAATATTGAAGAAGTGATTATTGCGGTAGATAAAAAGGACAGGCAACTGATCACAAAAATTCTTCGTGATCTTAGTGACCAGGAAGTGAATATTAAAATAACACCGGATATGGTGGACATCATGAGTGGTGCTTTACAAACATCCAATGTTACCGGTGTTCCGTTAATTGATATTCATTCAGGTTTACTTCCATACTGGCAACAACATTTTAAGCGTGCTATAGATGTTATCCTATCTGTTGTAAGTATTATTTTATTGTCTCCATTATTACTGTATGCCATTCTTAAAGTAAAATCCTCTTCGCGTGGAGATATCATCTACAGGCAACAACGCATTGGTTATAAAGGAAGGCCTTTCATGATGTATAAATTCCGTTCTATGAGTATGAATGCTGAAACCAACGGCCCGCAATTAAGTTCTGATGATGATCCAAGAATTACAAGCTGGGGCCGAACCATGCGGAAATGGAGGATTGATGAATTACCACAACTCTGGAATATTTTGAAAGGGGAAATGAGTCTTGTAGGACCAAGGCCTGAACGTAAATTTTATATTGATGAAATTTCAAAACAACACCCCGAATATAAATATCTTTTAAAAGTGAAACCGGGATTAACCAGTTGGGGAATGGTGAAATTTGGATATGCCTCTTCCGTAGAAGAAATGATTGAAAGAATGCCTTTCGATTTGTTGTATGTGGAAAATATTTCCTTAGCCCTCGATTTTAAAATAATGATATATACCATTCAAATTATAATGGCGGGAAAAGGAAAGTAATAGGAAGTTGCAAACTTGCAAATGAGGGAATCTTCCAATGATAAATGATAAATGGTGAATGGAAAATGAAAGATGGAAAATATTAGATGATTAATGATAGAGGTAATACAACATTTGCCTTTGTGTTAAAACTCCTTATAAAAACAATTCTTCATACATTTGAAATAAATCATTCCATTGAAAAAAATAACGCTTTGCCTTGTTTTTATGTTAGTTTTTTCAGTTGTATTCAGTCAGCAGAAAATATATTGGCAGCAACAGGTAAATAATAAGATCAAGGTCTCGCTGGATGATCAGCAACACTTGCTGAATGCTGAAATTACCATGGAGTATTTTAATAATTCACCGGATACGCTTTCCTATATCTGGATACATTTGTGGCCTAATGCTTATAAGAATGACAAAACTGCCTTTTCCGAACAATTATTAAAAAACGGCAGAACTGATTTTTATTTTTCAGAAGAGAAAGACAGAGGATATATTAATCAATTAAAATTTACAGTTAATAATATATCTGCAGATGTGGAAGATCATCCGCAACACCAGGATATTATAAAACTGATTTTACCGGAGCCTTTGCAGCCGAATAAACATATTACCATACACACACCTTTTCATGTAAAGCTTCCCTATATTTTTTCACGTTCGGGGCATATTGCACAATCTTACCAGCTTACACAATGGTTTCCAAAACCCGCTGTGTATGATGCAAAAGGCTGGCATCCGATTCCTTATTTAGACCAGGGCGAGTTTTACAGTGAGTTTGGAAATTATTCGGTTTCCATTTCTGTTCCGCAGGAGTATATCATTGCATCAACTGGAAAACAAATTTCTTCTTCTAATCAAAATGGAATTAAAACTTCCCTTTATCAGCAGGAAAATATTCATGATTTTGCATGGTTTGCTGATAAAGATTTTGAAATATTACATGATACCATTCAATTAAACGATCATGTGGTGGATGCATTTGCCTATTACAATAAAAAAAATGCAGCACAATGGAAAAACAGCCTTGTCTTTATAAAAAGAGCCATAACATCCAAATCACAATGGCTTGGAAATTATCCTTATGAAACTGTTTCCGTTGTAGAAAATGCAGGTGATATGGGCGGCGGTATGGAATACCCAACGATAACTGTTTTATCACCGGGAGAGACTGATAAAGATCTTGACTTTGTGATCAATCATGAAGTAGGACATAATTGGTTTTATGGAATTCTGGCATCTGATGAAAGAGAATTTCCATGGATGGATGAAGGCATGAATTCCTATTATGATAAAAGATACCAACAACAATTTTATAAAACTTCATTCAGTTTTGTAAAATCAAAAAAAGAATTTATTTCCAGTAGAATTCCTGCCGATATTGAAAATTCTGCTTTAGAACATTTATATAAAACTCACCAGGATCAACCGATTTACACAACTTCTGAAAATTTAAATAATACCAATTATAATCTCGTGGCCTATATTAAAACGGCACAATGGTTACAATCCATCGAAAAATTAATTGGCACTGCCGTTTTTGATTCGTTAATGCGTCAATACTACTACGTTTGGAAATTCCGTCATCCGCAACCTGAAGATTTCAGAGAGTTGTTTAGTAAAATACCGGAATTATCAAATGGTAACTTATTTGAAAAGCTGGAAACAAAAGGTTCCCTTATTAAACCTCATACTAAAAAACTAAAAGCCGCATTCCTTTTTAATCTCAAAGAAACAGACAAGTATAATTATATTTCATTCTTTCCGGTGATCGGTTATAATACCTATGATAAACTAATGCCGGGTATTGCTGTACATAATTATTCATTTCCTGCACCTTCATTTAAATTTATTTTACTGCCGATGTATTCATTGGGTGCAAAACAATTAAACGGTATTGGAAGACTATCTTATACTTTTTACCCGGGAAATAATGGCAGCAGAATTGAAACTTCTTTGGCGGCTTCAAAATTTAATTATGCTGATTTTGTAGATTCAACCGGAAAGAAAAATTATTTGTCGTTTACCAAAATTGTTCCGGCTATCCGGTATACATTTTCTAAAAATCCCCTGAGTACAAAACATAATTTTATTCAACTTAAAAGATACCAGATAAAAGAAACTCAAATCAATTTTACGAGGGATACAACTGCCCAGGTTTATGTGATTACCTATCCTGAGAAAACAAGATTTGTAAATCAATTCCAGTTAAATATTTCTGATAATCGAAAATTATATCCATATACTTTTCAATTTATTGTGGAACAGGCAAAAGAGTTTGTGCGTTCCTCTGTAACAGGAAACTATTATTTCAATTATGCGAAAGGAGGGGGAATGAATGTAAGATTATTTGCGGGGAAATTTATTTATACCACAACACGTACATTTTTAAAACAATTAGAGACGGACCGTTATCATTTAAATATGTCTGGCATACGCGGCTATGAAGATTATACCTACAGCGATTATTTCATTGGCAGAAACGAATTTGAAGGTTTTGTTTCACAACAAATGATGATGAGAGATGGTGCTTTCAAAGTGGCCACTGACCAGTTACTGAATAAAGTTGGTAAAACGGATGATTGGTTATCTTCTTTAAATTTTTCAACGGATATACCCAAAAAATTAAATCCACTGTCGGTATTGCCTATAAAAATTCCGCTTAAAATTTTTGTGGATGTGGGTACGTATGCAGAGGCGTGGAAAAAAAATGCTGAAACGGGAAAGTTTTTATATGATGCCGGTATACAAGTACAGATTTTAAAACTGATTGATATTTACTGGCCGATATTATACAGTAAAGTGTATCGCAATTATTATGCTTCCACTATCACAGAAAAAAAATTCCTTAAAACTTTATCTTTCAGTATCAACATCCGAAATCTGGGTTTACAAAAATTATTTCCGCAAATTTTATATTAATTGAATATTCGTTTCGTTCCATACCATAAAATTGAAAAGGAAAAATGGAATACATGCGTAGCCAATTCCACCAATGGATTAATTTATTGCCAACATAGTTACCTTGATGCCATGGCTATAAACTGGGACGCTGTTATCCTGAACGATTATGAAGCGGTCATGCCATTGACATGGAAAAAAAAACTCAATATAAAATATATATACCAGCCAGCTTTTTTTCAACAAGGCGGCATCATTTCTCCTAACAACTTATCGGAAGAAGTCATTCTTTCATTTTTAGAAATTGCCTTTAAAGAATTTTCATTTGCCGAATTCACTTTGAATTTCAATAATACAATTTCTGATACCTATCCTTATTTGAACGGCAAAAGAAATAATTATATTTTTCATTTAAAAGAAGGGGCATACCTGCATCTTAATCATTATATTTTAAAAAGAGTAAGCAGAGCATCTAAGAATGATCTCTATTATAAAACAGAAGAAGATTTTCAGGAAATAATATCATTATACAAAAATTTATATCAAAAGCGATTACCGGATTTTCAGGAAAATGATTTCTTACATTTTACATCATTCTGCGAAGTAAATAAACACCATCTTGTTACCAGGAAAGTTATATATCGGAATGAAATGGTGGCAGCCGTATTATTGATCTGTGACAATAAAAGATTGTACAATATCATTTCCTGTATTTTGCCGGAAGGAAAAAAATTATTAGCTAATTATTTTCTCTATCATCAATTGATTAAGGAATTTGAGAATTCAAATCTTATATTGGATTTTGAAGGGTCAGATCAACCCGGCATTGCGTTTTTCTACAAAAAATTTGCTGATGAAAATCAACCGTATCCTTTTATTAAAATGAACCGGTTACCGGCTGCGATAAAATTATTCAAACGTTGATTTTGTTATTTCCAGAAAACACTCATTCTCCTGTATCGCATAACTTTTATAGAGGCTAAGATCTTCCGCTTGTATAATTTGTACCGCAAAGCCTGCAGATCGTAACCGTTCAATATAATTATTTAAAGCATAGATTCGAACATGGTCTTTTTGCCCAAATAACTGAGATTGCAAAAGCGGATCGTTTAAGTTTTTATCTTCAGAAGTATGTTGATTTTTTTTAGAATAAGGAACCTGCAGTATGGCTTGTCCACCATTTTTTAAAACCCTGAATATTTCTTTCATAGCATAAACATCATCCGGAATATGTTCTAAAATATGATTTGCAATAACCAAATCAAAAGTTTCATCCTTATAAGAAAAATGCGTTGCATCCTGTTGGCTGATATTTTTATCAATGTCTTTATAAAAACTGGGCATAAGATCAGCCGTGGTAACGCTTGTATTTTTATTCAGGAAATAAAACACATTTTTTTCGGGTGATAGATGAAGAATTTTCTTTCCGGAAATATGCATTCTTTTCAGCATTTCAATTACCAGTCTTTCCCTTGCATTCGACAGGCAATAAGGGCAAAGGATGTTTTTGCCATATCCGGCAATTACTTCATTTTCAAATATTGCCTTTCTGTTTTCAACAGCAGGGAAATCATCTATGAATTTCGTGTAGGTATTGCCGCAAACATTACAGGTAAAGCCGGCACCTTTATATGCAGCGTAACTTATTCTGGAAACCGTTCTTTTGAAAATAAAAAGTATTTGTCTGTACAGAGTTTGTAATGGATGATACCATCCTGCAGCACGTAATATCTTTTTAAGCGTTTCTTTCATCCAGCAATTTTTCCATCAATAACAGATCGGTTGGATGTGTGATTTTAAGATTGGTTTCTTCCCCTTCAACGAGATACACCAGTAGCCCGAATGCTTCCATAACAGAAGCTTCGTCGGTGAATTTATCTTTATAATCAATTTGAAAAGCCGGTAATAATAATTTACTGTAAAATGCCTGTGGTGTTTGTACCAACCGTATTTTTTCACGATCCAGAACATCACTTCCTGTATCTGTAAGCATTCTTAAACTGTCTTTGCAGGCCACAACGGGCACTGCTGAACCATAATGAATTACTCCATCCAGGCAACGGTTTAATAATTCCGGTGAAACCAAAGCTCTTACGGCATCATGCACAAATACCACGCTGTCATCTTCAATAAGTTTCAATCCATTTTGCACTGAATGAAAACGTGTTCTTCCGCCTGTAGTTATCTGAATTTGTTGATAATTAAAAAAAGCGTCGATGATTTCCTGTCCGGCAGCAATATGATTTTCCGGTAAAACAAGAATGATTTTTATATCCTCAAAAGTTTGTAAAAAAGTTTGTATTGAATAATACAAAACCGGTTTTCCTTTCACAATTAAAAATTGTTTAGGTATCTCCGATTTCATCCGGCTGCCATTTCCACCGGCAACGATTAACGCATATTTTTTCATTTACAAAGGATCTTTATAAATTCCTATCATTTTTTCTCCTTCACTATTACGCATGGCTCTGTACATACCTGCACTATTGAACTGCATCGAAATATTACCTTTTGCATCTACTCCAATCATGCCGCCTTCACCATCTATTTTTAATAAATGATCGTGAACAACCTGGTTCATTGCCACATCCAAAGACAGACCTTTGTATTCCATTAATGCACTTACATCATACGCAGCTACGGCCCGAATGAATGGTTCACCATGGCCGGTGCAACTAATACCACAAGTGGCATTGTTGGCATACGTTCCTGAACCTAATACAGGGCTATCGCCAATTCTTCCATATTTTTTATTGGTCATTCCACCGGTGCTTGTTCCTGCGGCAACATCACCATTCATATCACAAGCCACCGCACCAACGGTACCGAATTTTTTATGGCGCATTAATTCATCAAGATTCTGGTGTGTGTGATCCAGGGAATAATTATCACTGTCACGCATTTCTTTCCATTGATCATACCGGAACTGGGAGAAGAAATATTCATCCGGTTCTAATTTTATTCCTTGCTTAATTGCAAAATCATTGGCACCTTTTCCACTGAGGAAAACATGATTGCTGTGTTCCATAACTTCCGCCGCCAATTCAATGGGGTTGCGAATATTTCTGACACCAGCAACAGCTCCGGCTTCCCGGTTTAATCCACTCATGATAGCGGCATCCATTTCCTGCACACCTTTCTTAGTAAAAACAGAACCACGGCCTGCGTTGAATAATAAATTATCTTCTAACACAACGATAGCAGCTTTAACCGCATTCACCGCTGATCCGCCTTGTTCCAATACATTGTAACCTGCATTGAGGGCATCATCAAGGCCTTGCTGGTAGGCGAGTTCGAGTTCCGGACTCATATCCGACTTTAATATAGTTCCTGCGCCTCCGTGAATTGCAATTGAGTACATTAGAAATTATTAATTTAAAATTGAAATTACAAATTGAAAATCCTCCACATCCTACACCAAAACCTTCTCACATTCCTCCAGAAATTTTTCCTTATTAATAGCCACAGTTCCCACTTCTTCACAAACGAGGCCACCGGCTACATTCGCCATCTCTGCCATTAACTTTACATCATCTGTTGCGGCATAAACCAAAGAAGCTACTGCAATCACGGTATCACCGGCTCCACTAACGTCTGCGATTTGCCGAATATGCGTGGGTATCCATTCTGCGGCTTGTTCGTTTTGAAAATACACTCCTTTTTCAGAAAGTGTGATGAAGGAAATTTTATGATGTAATTGTTTTTTTAATTCTGTATGAATATGATTAAGCAGATCTGCATTTAACTCATCTCCAATAATATTCAGGCCTTCTTTTGCTTCCTGTAAATTTGGTTTAAAAATATCTACACCCTGATATGCGAAAAAATTTTTTCTTTTCGGATCTACGGATGAAAGGATATTATTTTCTTTACAAAGGGAAATTATTTCATGGATGGCGTGCAAGGTCAGAACACCTTTATTATAATCTTCGAGAATAACAATGTTGGGTTTTTCCTGAAGAATATAATTTTTAAACGATTGCAGTAATTGTTGTTCATCCAACTTATTCAAAGGTGTGGTGATCTCTGCATCCAGCCGCATCATATGCTGATTGCGGCTGATTACACGTGTTTTATTGGTAGTGATGCGGTCATTACTTTTTACAACAAATGCATCATTGATAAAATGTTGTTTCAAAAGATCTGATAATTTATCAGCTTCCTCATCATTTCCCGTTACGCTGATCAGGCTTACCTGGGCACCTAATGCCTGAAGATTCAAGGCAACATTTCCTGCTCCGCCAATGCGTTGTTCTTTACCGGTTACGGAAACAACAGGAACGGGTGCTTCCGGTGAAATGCGTTCTACTTTCCCCCAGCAATAGGTATCTAACATCACATCCCCAATTACTGCCACTTTTATGGAAGAAAATGAATTAAATAAATCGTGAAAATTTATAGCGCTCATAAAAATATTGGTAAAGCTAATAATAAAAATCCCATTCAGATTTGAATGGGATTGAACTTTTTATGAATCAATTAATCTTTTGTGAGCGCCTTCATTTTTTCATTCATACCCGCAATCACATCTGCTGTAATGTTTAGCGTAGAATCTTTATACACTATATAATCCAAACCGGTTCCTGTAGTGAGTATGAACTGGAAGCTTTTGTTTTTATTATAATCTTCCAGAAATTCACGAAGCTGCTGCTGAATCCCTTCCATAAATTTATAACTCTTCTCACTTAATTTTTGTGAAAGGCTTTGTTTCTTTTGATCGATCACCTGTTGTTGCTGATATAATTTACCCTGAAATTCTTCTGCCTCCTGCTGGGTAATGGCATTGCCTCTTTTTAAAAAATTATTTTTTTGATTTTCCAGATTACGATAAGATATTTCCCACTCTGATTCTATTGCTTTCTGCTCTGATTCCAGTTCTTTTCTTTTCGTTTTGATAAACACGATGTTTTCATTCAATGAATCGAGATCAACATAAGCTAAAGCCGTTTTAGTGTTTGCACCCACAGATGTTTCTGTAGATTTAGTGACCGTAACTTTTTTATTATCTGGAGTAGCAGAAGAGAAATGCAGATAATAAAGAAAGGCAACAGCCGCAATCAAAATAACATTCAACGCAAGAGATACACTTTTCATATAAAAAATTAGGTCGGCAAGATAATTACATTAATGTTTACAAGTATGATCGTATAATTTTTTATAGAAGGCTTAACGATTTTTAATAAAAAAAGAGAGCAACTTTTGATTGCTCTCTTATAAAATATTTCTGAAATATTATTCTTCTTCGTCGAAGTTCATGGCTTCTTTTGTTGTCATCAGCAATTCATATTCTTCTTTGCTTCCAACGATCATATTTTCGAATTCGCGAAGACCTGTACCTGCAGGAATATGATGTCCTGTAATTACATTCTCTTTCAATCCTAACATCAGATCTGTTTTACCCTGAATGGCGGCAGAACTTAACACTTTAGTAGTTTCCTGGAAGGATGCAGCAGAAATCCAGCTATGTGTTCCCAAAGATGCTTTAGTAATTCCTAATAACAAGGGTGACGATGTTGCAGGTTTTGCATCACGGAATTCCACCAGTTTTTTATCAGCTCTTCTTAAAACAGAATTTTCTTCTCTTACATCACGCAGTGTAACGATCTGCCCTGGTTTGAGTTTACCACTTTCACCATGTTCAGTTACCACTTTTTTATCGTAGATGTAATCATTTTCTGTATTGAAGTCCATACGATCTTCTGTATCTCCTTCTAAGAATTTAGTATCTCCGGCATCTTCGATGGTTACTTTACGCATCATCTGACGAACGATAACTTCTATATGTTTATCATTGATACGCACACCTTGTAAACGATACACTTCCTGAATTTCATTTACCACATATTCCTGCACTGCAAATGGACCTTTGATAGACAAGATATCAGCCGGTGCGGTCTGACCGTCACTTAATGCTGCACCTGCTTTTACAAAGTCACCATCCTGAACAAGAATCTGGCGACTTAACGGAACCAGATATTTGCGGATCACGCCATCTTTTGCTTCTACAATGATCTCACGGTTACCTCTTTTGATAGAACCGAAACTAACCACACCATCAATTTCACAAACAACCGCAGGATTGCTTGGGTTTCTTGCCTCGAATAATTCTGTAACTCGTGGAAGACCTCCCGTAATATCTTTCAGCTTACTTAAGATACGAGGAATTTTAACCAACACCTGACCACTTCTAACTTCTTCTCCTGCCTCGATAACAATGTGAGATCCCACAGGAAGGTTGTATATTTTTTTCTCCTTTCCTTCCACAATAATTGCAGGAAGTTTTGTTTTATCTTTTGTTTCAATAACCACTTTCTCGCGGTGACCTGTTTGCTCGTCTGCTTCATCGCGGTAAGTAACACCTTCTATAACGGCATCCAGTTTAATGGTACCATGTACTTCCGCAACAATAACGTTGTTGAAAGGATCCCATGTACAGATCACATCACCTTTTGTAACTTTCTGACCATCTTTTACATTTAGTATAGCGCCATAAGGAATGTGCATACTATTTAATAAACGATCAGATTTCAAATCAATATTTCTGATTTCACCTGTACGACCGATAACCACCTGTATCTTCTTTCCTTCCGCATTTTCTGTTGCAACCGTACGCAATCCATCGAATTGCAATGTTCCGTCGAATTTAGCGCCCAGAGAGGATTCAACTGAAGTAGCTCCGGCAACACCACCCACGTGGAAAGTACGAAGTGTAAGCTGAGTTCCAGGTTCACCGATTGATTGAGCAGCAATGATACCTACGGCATCACCACGTTGTGCCAATATACCTGATGCAAGGTTTTTACCATAACATCTAACACAAACTCCGCGCTTGCTTTCACAGGTTAATACAGAACGTATTTCAACCGTTTCAATTCCTGTTTCTTCTACTTTTTTCGCATCATCTGCACTTATTTCTTTACCGGCAGAGATCAATAATTCGTCCGTTATAGGATGGAAAATATCATGTAAAGATGTACGACCTTCAATTCTGTCGCTCAATGGTTCAATGATATCTTCATTATCTTTCAAAGCCTGTGTGGCAATACCCCGTAAGGTTCCGCAATCTTCTTCATTGATCACCACATCCTGTGCAACGTCCACCAGTCTTCTGGTAAGATAACCGGCATCCGCTGTTTTAAGGGCGGTATCCGCAAGACCTTTACGGGCACCATGCGTAGAAATAAAATATTCCAATACACTTAATCCGTCTTTGAAATTCGCCAGGATCGGATTTTCAATAATCTCACTTCCTGATGAACCGGATTTACGTGGCTTAGCCATCAAACCTCTTAAACCTGCAAGCTGTTTGATCTGTTGTTTACTACCACGCGCTCCGGAATCCAACATCATAAACACGGAATTAAATCCTTGTTTATCCTGTGCAAGATCTTTGATCAACGTTTCAGTAACTTTTGTATCTACACGACTCCAGATATCGATGATCTGATTGTAACGCTCGTTATTGGTGATGAGACCCATATTATAACTATCCCACACTTCGGCCACTTCACCTTGTGCATTTTCCACCAGTTCTTCTTTAATAGCCGGGATAATCAGGTCATTGATGTTGAAAGACAATCCACCACGGAATGCCATACGGAATCCTAGAGTTTTAATATCATCCAGGAATCTAGCTGTTACAGGAACGCTGGTCCATTTGATAATATCTCCAATGATCTCTCTTAAATTCTTCTTGGTAAGCAATGCATTTACAAAACCAACTTCTTTTGGAACGAATTGGTTGAAAATTACACGTCCTACTGTTGTTTCAATTAATTTATTTGTAAGCGTACCATCACTGTTACGGAAGTTCGCTTTTACTTTTATGTTTGCATGAAGATCAATTTTCTGCTCATTATAAGCTATCAACACTTCTTCTGCAGAATAAAAAGACTTTCCTTGTCCTTTTACGATATCTTCTCCTACAGTTTTCTTTCCTTTAGTGATATAGTATAGACCTAACACCATGTCCTGTGAAGGAAGCGTGATTGGTGTACCATTTTGAGGATTCAGAATGTTATGAGAAGAAAGCATTAATAATTGTGCTTCCAGTACCGCCGCATTACTTAAAGGAACGTGAACGGCCATCTGATCTCCATCGAAATCGGCGTTGAACGCAGCCGTTACCAATGGATGTAACTGAATAGCTTTTCCTTCAATTAATTTAGGTTGGAAAGCCTGGATGGATAAACGGTGAAGTGTCGGGGCTCTGTTCAACATTACCGGATGACCTTTCAAAATATTTTCAAGAATATCCCAGATGATCGCTTCTTTTTTATCAACAAGTTTACGGGCACTCTTTACCGTTTTTACAATACCTCTTTCAATAAGTTTGCGAATAATAAATGGCTTGAATAATTCCGCAGCCATGTCTTTCGGCAATCCGCACTCGTGCATTTTTAATTCAGGACCTACAACGATTACAGAACGACCTGAGTAATCCACACGTTTACCTAACAAATTCTGACGGAAACGGCCTTGCTTACCTTTAAGTACATCACTTAAAGATTTTAATGCACGCCCGCCTTCTGCTTTAACCGCATTGGATTTACGGCTGTTATCGAATAATGAATCGATAGCTTCCTGCAACATCCTTTTTTCATTACGAAGGATAACTTCAGGTGCTTTAATTTCCAACAACCTTTTCAAACGGTTATTACGAATAATAACCCTACGGTAAAGATCATTCAGATCCGAAGATGCGAAACGACCACCATCCAAAGGAACCAACGGGCGTAATTCCGGTGGAATAACAGGTATGTATTGCATTACCATCCATTCAGGACGGTTATTGATTCTGGTATTGGCATCGCGGAAACTTTCCACAACGCTTAAACGTTTCAACGCATCGGCTTTACGCTGTTGCGAAGTTTCATTAGCGGCAGCATTTCTAAGATCAAAACTCAACTGGTCAAGATCTAAACGCTCCAACATTCCGTGAACTGCTTCAGCGCCCATTTTAGCGATGAACTTTTCCGGATCTTCATCTGGTAAATGTTGATTGTCTTTTGGTAAAGTATCCAGTATATCCAGGTATTCTTCTTCAGTAAGAAGATCACCATAATTTTGTCCTTTATCCGTTCTTACGCCGGATTGTATCACTACAAAACGCTCGTAATACACGATGGTTTCCAGTTTTTTGGAACTCATTCCAAGCAGGTAACCGATCTTGTTAGGAAGTGATTTGAAATACCAGATGTGTACAACAGGCACCACCAGTTTGATGTGACCCATTCTTTCACGGCGAACTTTCTTTTCTGTTACTTCCACACCACAACGGTCGCAAACAATTCCCTTATAACGGATACGTTTGTACTTTCCGCATGCACACTCATAATCTTTAACAGGGCCGAAAATTCTTTCGCAGAATAAACCATCTCTTTCAGGTTTGTACGTACGATAGTTGATAGTTTCAGGCTTTAATACTTCACCGTAGCTTCTTTCCAGAATGCTGTCAGGAGAAGCCAGCCCGATGGTAATCTGAGAAAACGTTGCTCTTGGACGATTTTCTTTTTTGAATGCCATGTATTGTAACTGTTTAATAAATTTTCAAATACTTTTTAAGTCAAAGGTCAAAAGTGAAAACCAAAAAGTAAATGCACTTTCTGGTTTTGACTTTACAATTTTGCCTTATTCAAATTTCAAGTCCAGACCCAGTCCTCTCAACTCATGTACAAGTACATTGAATGATTCAGGAATACCGGCTCTCGGAATATTATCTCCTTTTACAATTGCTTCATACGTTTTTGCTCTTCCGATGATATCATCCGATTTCAACGTCAATAATTCCTGGAGAATATTAGATGCGCCGTATGCTTCCAGTGCCCAAACTTCCATCTCACCAAAACGCTGTCCACCAAATTGAGCTTTACCACCCAAAGGCTGCTGCGTAATAAGACTGTATGGTCCGATGGAACGTGCATGCATTTTATCATCCACCATGTGGTGTAATTTGATGATATAGATAATTCCAACCGTTGCTTTCTGATCGAAACGATCACCAGTTTCACCATCATACAAATAAGTATGACCGAATTTAGGAAGACC
>JBKJSZ010000302.1:0-2539 GCA_046593675.1 Ferruginibacter sp. | reverse complement strand
CTGCTCCATTAGGTATGATACCCAAAGTAACTTGTAAAGGAGATGTGTTCAGATTAGTACTAGTAAGTGTTGATCCAATTTGATTATGGCTCTGATCAAATACTTGTACTGAATAACTTGTTGCTTTAATAGTTGCATTATCTACTACATTCCATCTTCCTGCATTTCCAAAGAAATCACCACATACTTGATATCCTCCTTGCACGCACGTTAATGTAGTATCTAAAGGCTGCAGCAAACATGTAGCTCCCCCGCAACCATATCGTGATTTATATACAATATTTTTTCCTATTAAATCTGATCCATCTATGGCCCAGATTGCCAGATAATAATTGGTTGGTAACCTGGGGTCATCATTTACAGTTATAGTAGACCATCCAGTTCCAGTTAAACCATAATTAATCATATTGCTTGGAGATCCTAATATAGTACCTCTTTCCAATTGGTTACAATTTCCAGAAAGGCCGGCGGAAGTACCGCTAGCCCCAGAAGGATAAAAAGTTGGTGGATCTGTACTAGTAGGACCAGCAAAAGCGCTATTGACCTGATAGATAGCCCAACCATATTGTTCAGTAGCTGAATTGGCAATGATTTGAAATTGATAAGTTCCAGCTAAAGGCCTGATATCGAAATTCAACCATACAATTTGTTGATTTTCTACTGGCGAAGGAACTGTGGCATTAAATGTTTCACCTAACATGTTAAAACCATTTGAACCACCAATGATAGTGAATTCTGAAGCATGGTATTGTCCGGCAAAAGCATCAACTCCTGATTCTGCTTCAGCAGAGCTTGCACATCGTACAATACCTTTTGGTTGAAGATTTGGAGAAGATAATACCTCTGCCGTCCATGTTGATGGGGTTGAGTTTGGCGATCGCCAACCATCACCTGCAAACCATCGGTGAGCAGTGCATGGAGAACCTGCCGGTATAGGAGGTGGTGCAGGTGCTGTGGGATCTTGTGCAAAAGAGTCAAAGGGTAACGTTATTACCAGTAACATTAACAGCATTAAAATGCTTTTAAACCAACACGGTACATAACTTCTCCCATCTGATACTTTCATGGTACGATCCGTAGTTCGGAAATTCATGATAAGTTGATTCATAACAAGGGTTTATAATTAAAAAATATAACCACTTTTTCTTGTGTTATGGCAATAAAGTACTGTTGCAAGCAATGCTTGAATCGGAGGTTGAGGCCCCTTTCATAAATATTGATGGGAGTTGGTTTGTTTAGAAGATATCAGACAATAATGTAGAAAAACAACAAAACTGTTGGTTATTAATTTTCAGGTAATCGGGTAAGATAGCAGGATTTAATTTTGTTAATGTTGGTTTAACATTTAACAGGGATGCAAAATAAGACTTTAGAATTAGAAATAATGTAAAATAGAAAAATATATTTAAAAATGTTTATTTGTCACGATTTCTCAGCATTTATTTATTGAAATAAAGGAAAATAATTTATAATTACTTATACCACCTCTTAACCTTTCTCCTACCCCTGATTTATCTCATGCATCGGACAGCCTATTGTGTTAATTTTTATTAGAAAAGTTTAAGAAATCACATTATTGATACCAAATTTATTATTCATAAATATTAAATAGAACTTCTCAGTATAATGCTTTGTTAGGTCAGCTACATCCATTGGTGAAAAAAGGTGAGTCCTCAAAAAAAATCATAGCTGAATAAAAAGCCTCTATAGATTGGATGGAAGCATCACACTTCTCCATCAATTTATAAATATAGATTTGAAATTAACTGGTATGTTGAACATTCTTTCTTGTAAACTTCTAATGAAATTTTCTATTTATTATAATTTTTAAATTTATATCAAAATATTATAGAATATAGGAATGCGGTCTCAAGAAAGTTTAGGAAATATCTACGTTAATTATTTATGGAACAGAAATTTCAATGGTAAAAATTGTATTTCGTTTTAATATAAACGAATTGGCATTCATTGCAACTTTTATAGGGATGTGTAGGTATAAGAAAATTTCAGAGGTAATTTGAAATCTTGTAATATATATTCTACAATAACACTATATAAAAAACTACAATTGGAAATTTTTCTTAGCTTATTTTTACATCAGTTTTCATAGGGTACGGATTAAAAACGGGGCAAGATATCTATCTTAAGCCCTTTTTTTTTGACCTTAACTGATCAAAAAACATGTTGAACAAAAAAAATATTTGCTCATTATAATTACTTTTTTTTAGTAGAGCGATTCAGTATTTCCTCATATTTATTTATCCAATCTTTTACTGTCATTTTGGTAGCTAATTTTCCGAAAAGTTCAAAAGGAATTTTTTCTGGTTTTTTAAACCGTATACAACTTTTTCCCATATCCAGTTTTGCGTCTGTATACTTTGGATATTCCTGAACAAACCATTGAAACAATTCCGGATCGGAATATATTCCCATATGATATACAGAAATAAAGTTTTTTTGAGAAGCAATTCCCATAAAAGGTAAAGGCTGTTTCGGGTCACAATGATAACCATTCAATTTATCCGAATGGTTATCATTG
>JBKJSZ010000115.1:0-4785 GCA_046593675.1 Ferruginibacter sp. | reverse complement strand
ACCAATACAGTGATATGCCCGAATAAAATTAGCAGGCTGTTTCTTATTGCAGGCCAGTTTTCCAAACTTCCTTTTATAGGTTCTCCATCTGCATTTGTACCAATGTAAAAAAATCCTTTCCATCCAACCAGGTAAGAGGTAAATAAATAAGGTTTTATATGATCGTCAATGATGGGCAGATTTATATTGGAAACCACTGTGCAAACGATCACTATACAAACAGTAGCAATGATGGGTCCAATTGAATTCTCTGCGAAAATAGATAAGAACATGGCCAATGCTGCAATCACACTCAATGCCACCGCTGCATAAGCAAATGCAGCCATGTATCGCCACATGATATCATCTTTTGTAATCTGTAGGATTTGCGATTCGTCTCCTTTCACCCGGAAGATCAGCATATCATCCACACCAAAAATATACATGCTGAGAAATAAAGCGGTTACCGCCATCCATATCAATAGCATGATGGTATATACCGTGGACGCCGCAAATTTCATCAATATTACTTGCGTTCTGGTAACGGGTTTTGTCAAAAGTAAACGCAACGTTCCCATGTTTGCTTCTCCTGAAATGGCATCACCGGCAATTAATGCCACGAGAATAGGAACCTGTATCAACAACGTATTCAAAATAATATAACACATGAAATAACCATTGATCGCTTTGGTTTTATCGAGATCAAAAGTATCCTGCACACTTTGCAGCATCAAGTTCATATAATTTGTGCCATCTGCTTTAAAAGCAAATTGAAATATTCCCACAATAGCCGTTATGGCAATGAATGCGATATACGTTCTTGGCCTTTTTGATATTTTATATAATTCTATACGGAAAAGCGACCACATTAATTTTGCTGATTGGTTAATGAGATAAAATAATCTTCCAGTGAATGCCGTGCCTGTACGCCTGTTAATGAAATTCCATTTTCCGTAAGCATTTGAATGAGCTGCGGAACAGATTGTCTGTTCATTTTTATTCTAACGCTTTCCGAATCAACAAGAGCGTAACCTGAATGTAATAATACATTTTTTAAAGCATCATTATTCAGGGCGTCAATCTGTACTATAGTATCAGATGGATCCAGTAATTCTGAAACGTTACCTTCTATAATTTTTTTTCCTTTGTGAATAATCAGCATTCGTGTAGCGATCTGTTCTATTTCAGAAAGTAAATGAGAAGAAATAATTATAGTTTTGTTATGCTCTGTACTTAATCTTTTTATAAGATGCCGCATATCAGCAATTCCCTGTGGATCCAGTCCATTTGTTGGCTCATCTAATATGATTAACTCAGGATCATGAACAAGTGCCACAGCAATGCCCAGGCGTTGTTTCATTCCCTGGCTGAAGGTTTTTACTTTGTCATGGCTGCGATTTTGCAGGTCAACAATTTCCAATTGCTGCATAATACGACTATGTACAGGTTTTATGCCGCTTAACCTGCTGAAAACAGACATATGCTCATAGGCAGAAAGATATTTGTACATATCCGGCCTTTCAATCAAAGCGCCTGTACGTCTTAAAATTTCAAGTCTGTTGTTAATCGGATGAGAGAAAATGTTGATGTCACCAGAAGTGGGTTTCACGAGCCCTAATAACATCCGGATTGTAGTTGATTTTCCGGCACCATTTTGTCCGAGAAAACCATACACATCACTTTTAAATACAGAAAAAGACAAATCATTCACTACCGTTCTTCCATCAAACATTTTGGTGAGTCCATTGATCTTCGCTACCGGTTCCATATACCAAATGTAAACACACAAACAGCCTAATTGTTGGTTGTGTATTAATTATTATTTTTTAGAAAGACTTTGATTTATCAAATAAATTATCAACTTTTGTTTTCAACCTACTTCTACTCTTTCCAAATCCCTCGAAAACTTTAATTATCCGCTATCATTTTGTGAAGCCCGTATATCATTGAGATAAAACTAAGAATCACAAAATGAAACAAATAATTACCCTTTGTATAGGAGTTCTCTTATTTCATTTCAGCATAGCACAGCATGGATCAACTAAATATATTCTCACTGCTGAAATGAAAATAAATATTATAAACAATTGTATTAATAATTAAGATTCTCTGTATTCAGTTGAATGTTGAATTAAAGTAACTGGTTCAAAGTTTGTATGCATAAATAAACAATCCAAAAAATGAAGAAGGCTGCCGTTTTACATGGCAGCCTCTTTTGTGAGCATATATGATTGTATTGCGCGAAAATAATTATCAAATGCTTCTGTTCCTTTCCGGGTGATCCGGCAAATTGTTTGCGGATAATTTTCTTTGAATTGTTTTACAATATCAACATAACCCACTGTTTTTAATTTATGTAATTGAACACTCAGGTTTCCGGCAGTTGCCCGTGTTTTTTCTTTGATTAAAGTAAACTCTTCCTGCTTCACATGCATAAGTATACTCATGATGGACAGTCGTAATTGAGAATGTAATACAGGATCTAGTTGTTTGAAATCCATTTTTTATTTTTTACAATCCGCTATTAATTGCATAATTATTTCTTTTCCCCAGTCGGGATCTAGTGTAGTTAGAGGTTTAAAAGCCATAAATTTTTCGGCAGCTTTTTCCATAACCGGCAATGCATTTTTACAACCTCCACCAAATTGTTCCGGCGTGTATTTTAAAGATTGTGCTTTTAAAAATAACGGTCGTGGATTTTCCGGATTTTCTTTTATTGCCTGTTCAATCATTGCAGAACTGTTCGCACCAAATTTCATATAACGTGACTGCGGATCAACCATCAATCTGCATGAAAATATCATACTTTTAATACAACTGATTTCAGAGTTGTGAGGAGATAAAGAATCGGCTTTATTAATCAGTTCTTCTGCTTTATCTGCTATAACATCCACTCCTGATTTATCCTTCTGCATAAAACCATAATTCACATGTAAGAATGCGGCATAATAATACGGCAGCCATTCTTTTTTTTCGGCATTCCCGATCCTTTCAAAACTATTGGCAAGTTGTAAAATTATCTCCGGCATTTTGAAACTCGAATCAATCATGTAAATATTTTTTTGCATCACCATATTATATTTTTCTGATGATTGTGCAAAAGATGAAAACCCGGTTGTAAAAAGTAAAAAACAAATAATTAATGATTTCATATTTTAGATTTATGTTTTATGTTTTATAAATTATTATTAATGGCATCTTCTGTTCTGTCTATTCCGAAACTGATAAAGCATGCAATGAATACAAATCTCTTTGATGGAGGACCCACTTCAACTTTCCTGTTGGCCAGGGTTGCATAATTATAACTGAATACCTGTTTTTGACCAAGCACGTTGGATACTGATAAAACCCAGACAATAAATTTTTTCGATTTCTGATCTCCCAGTTTAGGTAAATAATTTAAGCTGAAACCAAGATTATTATATGGTATAGTTTTTCCCTGATCCGCAATTTCATATTTATTATTTTGATTATTATAACGGAACTGATAATAAGGCCGGCCTGTTGCATAAGTATAACTCAGGTTGAAACCTGTTTTCCATTTCATTACAAATTTTTTCATAACCAATGATGCCGTATGGGCGGTTGCAAAAGATGGTTGAATAGCAAAAGGATAATTTAAAAAATCCCTTTTCGTATCCAGATAAGAATACGAAACCCAATAATCTAAATTTTTAAATAAAGTTTTATCTCTCCAGAAAAATTCGACACCTTTTGCAAATCCATTTCCCTTATTATTGGCTGCCACATTTCTACCCGTTCCATTATTAGCGGTTTTTATAAGGTTATCATAATTTTTATAAAATATTTCCGCTCTTAAACTTTTATTTTTAGTCAGACGCTGGAATTGAAAAATATAATGAGATGCTTTTGCATAATTGATTGTATCCTTTATGGCAGGTAAGTATTTAGTTTCGGGATTCTGATAAAATATTCCATAAGCAAATGATGCCTGACTTTTCTCACCTAGTTTATAGGCAAGGGATATTCGAGGTGCTACATTCCATTTACCAATGAGTTTTGAATACTCTGTACGCATCCCGATTTTTGCAGCAATATCATTGGTGATATACACATCAGTTTCTGCAAAAGCAGCCGTTAAATAATCTCTAACCTTTTCAGAAAATTGCTGTCCATCATACAATGTGAATTTTGATTTTTCATTGCTATAAAACTGATCGGCTCCAAATCGAATACTATTCAATCCGCCATATTTTTTTTCCAATACCATTCGTCCCTGAATAAAAGAAGCGATTGATTGCAGATTGAAATTTTTAAATGCATATCCAGCGGGATTATTAATAATTATTTTTTCGCCTTGAGTATTTTGTAATTCATTTTCAAAAATGTCTTTGTTGTTTGAATAACCCAACGCCAGCATAAGTTTCCATCCTTTTCCAATTCTTTCACGCCAGTTTATATTTTGATAAACATTTATATTTTTTAAGCGTATGGCATTTTTAAAATCCGTTGTGTCAATATCCTGATCACGAATTCCTATACGGCTCCAATTTCCATAACCATAATATTTAATGAATCCATTTTTGGTTTGAACTCTAAAATTCACATCACCATTATGATATAGAGGTGCATTAAAAAAATCCTGTTTTTGGGGGATTAGTTTAAAAGCAGGCCATAAGTTGGTATAGTTATAGGAAATTCCCCACGATGATTTTTTGTTTTTGGCCAGTTTTTGAATACCACCTCCGGCGCCAATTACGGAAAGGGACAAATTTGCTTCTTTTCTTTCCGGCAAATCTTTTGATTCCAGAAGTAATGGAGAAGACAATGCCTGTCCATATAAAG
>JBKJSZ010000037.1:0-2608 GCA_046593675.1 Ferruginibacter sp. | reverse complement strand
CATTGATCTGCAAGTTTTTCAGCACAATAATATGCAATCCTTCCTGCAACATTTTAAGCGGTACTTCATAAATTGTACCTGCATCCATTGCTTCAATTACCGCATTCGGTTTAACATTACAAAACAAGGCGATTTTTCTTTTGATTTCATCATTCAACGGATGTTCTGTTCGGCAAACAATCACATTCGGATGAACGCCTTCCTGGCTCAATAAACGAACACTATGTTGTGTGGGTTTAGTTTTTAATTCCTTTGCTGCTTTTAAATAAGGAACCAAAGTCAAATGCACCACCATACAATCTTCCTCCGGCATCTCCCATTGAAGCTGTCGAACGGCTTCCACAAAAGGAAGACTTTCAATATCACCTACAGTTCCGCCTAATTCTGTAATTACAATATCATATTTATCGGATTGACCTAGCAATAACATTCTGCGTTTGATCTCATCTGTTATATGTGGAATTACCTGTACAGTTTTTCCAAGATACTGACCTTCTCTTTCCTTATTAATTACGGTTTGATAAATGCTTCCCGTTGTAACATTGTTTGCCTGTGATGTAGGAATGTTTAAGAAACGCTCGTAATGGCCAAGATCCAGATCGGTTTCTGCGCCATCATCCGTAACATAGCATTCGCCATGCTCATAAGGATTTAAAGTACCCGGATCAATATTGATATAAGGATCAAATTTTTGAATGGTGACTTTTAATCCGCGGCTCTGTAGCAATTTTGCTAAAGAAGCAGCAATAATTCCTTTCCCTAATGATGAAGTAACACCGCCGGTTACAAATATATATTTAGCCATAGTGCAGGTTTCCTGTTTAATAACGCAAGGCAAATCATCAATATATCATATCCTGCTCTGTGCAGAAAAAATGAACATTAAAAATTTACGAATTGAAACTGATGACCAGCGGAAATGTAGATTATTTTAATCCGAGAGGTCGTGTAAAGATAAAAGGTTTATTCCGCGTCAGGAAATTTGATAATGATTTTGTGAAAATTTATTAATTAAGTTCTGAGAAAGGCCGGGAGTCAAAGCTGCATTCAGTTCCACACCTGAAATCTTACGCCCGATTGAAACGTAAAGCCCGCGGAAGCGGCTTGAAGAGAAAAGCGGGACAAATGCCGGGAGTTGAGCAGCAGCCTGCGTTTCAAAAAAATATGAAAAGCTAAAGTGTGGATATGGTAATTTCCTTATTCATAGCATCTGATAAAGCATGCTCATATAAATATTTCCATTTTTTTATATTGTCCCAGGGTTGATTATCTACCAGGATTTGCCCAGTAGTTACTTCGCCTATTTTTTCACAAAAAACGCCGGCATCTTTTACAACCGACATAAATGCATTAATATTTTCCGTTTTAACAGAAACTACAATTCTGCCCTGAGCTTCACCAAACCAAAAAGAATCTTTGCGGATTTCGTCATAGAAACCAATTATTTCAAAACCCAGATTTCTGTAAAATCCGGATTCCATTAAAGTAATTATCAAACCTCCTTCACTGATATCATGCGCAGAGGTAAGCAGGGAATGTTTGTTCAATATTTTTATTAACCTATGTAACAAGAGTTCCTCATCTATATCAAAATAAGGAGCAGGACTGAATTCTACCTCGTGAATTTTATGAAGATACTCTGAAGAAGCGATATCATCCACTACATTCCCCAATAAGAAAATGTGATCGCCAGCCTTTTCAAAAGCCAGAGTAATTTTTTGATTTATATTTTCCAAAATTCCAACCATTCCAATAGTTGGCGTAGGAAATACAGGACCTTCCGGAGATTGATTATAAAAACTAACATTACCACCCGTTACAGGTGTATCAAATTTTCTGCAGGCCTCTCCCATTCCTTTGATTGCTTTCACAAACTGATAATAGACTTCTGGATCGTAGGGATTGCCGAAGTTCAGGCAATTGGTAACACCAAGTGGTTCGCCGCCACTGCAAATAATATTACGGGCTGCTTCTGCAACAGCTATCATGGTGCCTTTATATGGATCTGCAAATACATAACGGCTGTTACAATCTGTTGTGAGCGCCAATGCCTTGTCCGTTGGTTTTGCCAACACAATCGCCGCATCTGAAGGAGCATTTGTATTGGTATTTCCGGTGCCCACCATACTGTCGTATTGTTCAAATATCCAGCGTTTGCTGGCCACGTTTGGCAGTTGAATTATTTTTTCAGCCATTGCTTTTACATCTGTAACATCAGGGATTGTATCTATATTAAATTGATGTATTTTTTTCAGATATGCCGGTTCCTGAAAAGACCTTTCGTAAACAGGCGCACCTCCACCTAATACCAATTCATAAGCTGGCAGTTCCGCCACCTTTTCATCCTGCATATAAAAATGTAGCAATCCGTCATCTGTTACTTCGCCAATATTCACGCAGGGAAGATCCCATTTTTCAAAAACATCCATTATTTTTTGTTCGCTTCCTTTTTGAACGACTACTAACATGCGTTCCTGGCTTTCACTTAAAAGTAATTCCCATGGCTTAATATTTTTTTGCCATGGGAATTACTTTTAAGTGAAAGCCAGGAACGCATGTTAGTAGTCGTTCAAAAAGGAAGCGAACAAAAACATCCATTATTTTTTGT
>JBKJSZ010000361.1:0-5485 GCA_046593675.1 Ferruginibacter sp. | reverse complement strand
CACAAGGACGTGTAGATCTTAACTGGAATGATAATTCCAATAACGAACTTGGTTTTATTATAGAGAGAAAAACAGTTTCAGGAAACTATTCAGATATAGATACAGTTGGAAGCAATGTTAGCTCTTATCAGGATACAAATAACATTCTAACAAATTCATACGTGTACAGAGTGGCCGCTTATACCAATGCTACACGTTCTGCTTCTATTCCTGATACGGTTGTTATTGCCTGCCGGGAATCAAATGTGGTATTATCAGATCTTTTAGGTGACTATAATAATAGCAATGAAACATTTGGAACAAGTCCTTACGGGCCTTATTCAACATCCATAAGTTCTGCTGTTTCTACAGGGCCAACTACAGCAACAATTGTTGTAGAAAATATCTGGGATAATGGTTGGGGACCTATTACCTTTATGTTAGACTGGACAGATCCAAATAACAGAACGGCTACAGTGGTTGATCAGGCTGCAATACCAGGCAGTGATGCCGGTGATATTTCTGCAGCAGATGCAGGTTCAACTATTTCTGTAAGAGTGCCGCCCACAACTTTATCAGCAACTGCAGGTACATTCTCTGCATGCGGACAAACCTTTCAATTAAAAATGCAATTGGGCAAAACCGGAGGATCTTATTATAACTCATTATATACAGTAACCCTGGAGCGATAAAGCAGGAACTTACGTGTAGCAAAAAACCATCAGTTTACTGATGGTTTTTTTTGGTGGTAACTTGATCGGATAAATTTGTATAAATGATTGTATGAAATGTAGTTTTAATTATTTGCTCGGAGTAATGAAACTACATTATCATAAGGATCTATGTAAAATATTTTCTTTCTATTATACACTTTAATCAACCCTTTATAAATATAATCTATGTAAAGAGTTGCTTCTTCTTGCACGGGCACTATTATTTTACCATTATTATTACAAACGCCATAACTTCTGTTTTTACCTACTACAAAATATCCATGGTAACCATATTTAAAATTTTCATTGAATTCGATTGGCGTTATCAATTGATTTTTTGAGATATTAAGAATTCCCCAATTTGTTGGATTACCGTTTTGAGCAACATACACAAAATCTTTATGATCACTTTTTTTTACCTGATCATATGTATCCGCAACTATAATCTGAAAATTATTATTCATTATACCAAATTTATTATTGCGCTTAAAAATAAAATAGGCATTTGATGGATCGTAATTATACATTTCCGGCATTACATCGCCACTGTATCCGCCATGATCATTAATGGAAGATTCAGGATAAATATCCTGGTATTCTATCCCGGTTAAATATTTTCCTTCTGCGGATAACAGGCCTTTTTGTTCTCCAATAGTAGCAATAACAAACGGTGTTTTAGATAAGGAATGAGAGGAATATAATTGTAGTTCATCAAAAATAAATTGTGTCAGTTCCTTTCCTTCAATGCTGACCAATCCATATTTTCCATTTTTTGAAACAACAATTAATTCACCATTTGCGGAACCGAATCTTTCATACACAAAATCAGAAACCGGGATCAGATTTTTATCAAAGAATGCGGTTTTATTTTCCCTGGTAATTTTATAAAGTCCATTGAATTCTTCTATTTTATTAAATTCTTCATTCAGTAAATTTTTTCCTGATGAATCGGTGATGACACAGTTATTAATTTTATAGCCAATCATTCTATTATATCGGTCAAAAATGATATAATTATATTCAACCGGAAGAATCAACTCATTTGTTTTTTTATTAAATGCACCTTGCAAATATTTCCCGTTTACTTTATTTTCTACAATGGCGATACTGGTATTTTCTCTGATGATTTTTCCATGTTTGGAATAATTTGTATTGGTTTCCTTCTTAGTTGGTGGATTATAAGATTCCATTACCGTTTCGTTATTTTCGGTTAACTGCTCTTCCATTTTTTGTGTTGTAATCTTACCTTTCAGATCGGCCTGAAATTCTTTTTTATTTTCAGTCAAAAAAAATAATGAATCCTGAACCAACCCTTTTTTTTCTTTAACCTTATTAGCGCCATACGTTATATAATTGTACATCACAGGAATCAATTGTTTTCCTGTATTGGTGATCAATCCGTATTTTTTATTGATAATTACAGGATAATGATCATGGTAACCAAACATAACATTGGTGTGAGAAATATTCAATCCGGGAATTTCATCATAAATAGGAGGAGTGATCTCTTTCCCATAAATATTCAGAATTCCCATTTTGTTATTTTTAAAATAGAGCGCATAGATCAATAAGGGAGATCTGGAAACTGTATCGAAAGCAGAAACAGCCTGGTATTTTTTTGCCAGCATCAATTTATTCCGGGAAGATTCATTTAATTCTCCTTTTTGATTGATGATTAGTTTGTCCTGAGAAAAAACAGAAAATTTCAATAGGAAAATGGAAATAACGAGATATAACTTCATTACGTTAATTTAAGAGAACAATTTACTGCACTCTTTCCTAATAAAGCAGGTTTATTGAATCATCACTTCTACTTCAGTTTAATACTGCATTTTTACAGAATACAAATTATCTTTATACAGTTCTGTTACAGCAAAAAATAAGTTATGAGTAAAAGAGTTTCGATTATTGGTGGTGGTAATTTGGGTATTGCGATTGCTGAAGGATTGATTCAAAGTAAATTTATCAAACCTTCACATTTGCTGATAACCAGGAGAAATATTTCATTGCTGAAACCTATAGAGGAAATGGGCGTGATGGTGACTGTTAACAACAAAGAAGCGGTTGAATATGCTGATATAATTATTCTGGCGGTAAAACCTTTTCAGGTGGATGCTATACTGAACGAGATAAAAGATCATTTAAATCCTGATAAACAAGTACTTTGCTCCGTAGTTACCGGAATAACTTCCAAATCAATTCTTGAAAAGATAGATAAAAAAATGCCTGTCGTTAGAGCGATGCCAAATACAGCTATTGCGATAAGGGAAAGTATGACTTGTATAAATGCCGATCATTTAAATGAAGATCAATTATTTTATATGATGGGTTTATTCGAACAATTAGGAAAAGTAGTGGTGATTGATGAAAGTCTGATGGACGCAGCCACGGTATTGGGTGCATGTGGAACAGCCTTCGCTATGCGATTTATTCGTGCAAATATTCAGGGTGGAATTGAAATTGGTTTTGATGCTAAAACGGCTTCTCTGATTGCATCACAAACTATAAAAGGTGCGGCACAGTTATTATTACAAAAAGGCACGCACCCTGAACAGGAGATTGATAAAGTAACTACTCCCAAAGGTTGTACCATCGCAGGTTTAAATGAAATGGAACACCAGGGTTTTAGTTCTTCTATGATCCGGGGAATTGCCGCAAGCTATAAGAAGATCAATCAATGATAATCAGCCTCATAATATCTACTTGAAAAAAATATTTTTTTACTGCTGCTTTATATTTTCATTTTGTAATTCAATTGCACAGGTTGATCATTATGCAGGCACATGGAAAACAGTTTCCACTTTTGTTCCGGGGCTGGGAAATTTCAGTATGGAAATGATGATCAGCAAATCTGAAAAATATATTTTATATCCTGCATGTTTAGAAATTAAATCTGATAGTTTCACAGGTGTGTATGAGTTTTTGCTGGTTCGTAAAAGCAGCCGTGAACTTGCCATTTCCAAAAACAAATTCGCACGGGAAGAATTTCCTTTTTTACATGAGGTCAATAATTTTTTATTGAACGGACTTTTTGATCATAGTAAAGACCTGAAAGGAACACCTACCTTAATTCTACAATCCATCAGAGATGCCGGAAATTTAAAAGTAAACCTGGATGGTCTGAATGATACTTCAAAAAATATTATCAAATCTCTGGTAAAATATCTTGATAAAGGACCGGTCATTTTTTCAAAATTTAATTCACAGGCATGGACAAGTGCTTATTCTGAACGAATTTTAATTCCCTCTCAATCACCGGCTTATTTTAGTGTTACGGATACTATTCCTGTCATTCAGCGATCAGGTTATATTTCAATTTCAAGCGATAAGAAAAACAGTACCGACATCGTTTCCATTTCACAGAATGGTAAATTAATGCTGGATCAAATCAATCTTGCTAAAAAGAAATTCAATGATGAAATTTTGTTGGACACCGGAATGAACATCATTATTCTTTTTGCCGAAAATTTTGGCGGAGGTGAGCCAAACCGTGGAAAATTTAATTTTACTTTTGGTGATCAGAAACTTGAATTTGGTTTTCCGTCTAAAAAAGATAGTGCCGCAGGATTTATAGTTTTGAAAATGTATTGCAGTACAGAAAAGTTCAGGGAAACATATTTTCCCGGTTATGGTGCGGATGGTTATCCGGTATTAAAACAACAAGAAAAAATTATAACAAGTGTTGCTACAAAATCAAAACAGATCATATTGGCTATATGGGATGATGCCGTAGAAGATGGAGATACGGTGTCTATTAGTATAGACGGACAATGGATCGTGCAGGGTTTCCCTGTAAAAAAAAGAGTACAATTTATTCCCGTAACCTTACAGCCTGGAAGGAATACTATTTTATTTATTGCCAATAATCTGGGATCTATTCCTCCCAATACCTCTGTGCTGGAAATAATTGACGGAAAACGAAGAAAATCTTTTATGATAGAAACGCAAATAGGAGAGAAAAACCTGCTGCGTATTTTTTATGATGATTAATTATTCTTCCACTTCAATCATATATTCCAAAAGCGTTTTACCATCAACCATCACTTTTACCGGAAAAATATCATCTTTCTTAAATTGATAGGAAAAGGAAATTTCACCGGCATTATTATTGAAATTCATATCTTCTTTTTTTGGGGATTTTTTATCATCACCAATTTGTAAAACAATAGATTTGATTTCTGCTTCAGTGTTAATTTTAAAATTGAACCCAACCGGATTTTTCATTTTGGTTTTTACATATCCTGTTATAGGCTTTGCATATTTTAAACCAAGCGGATACGCAGCATTTCCAAAAAGAGGCAGGGCATAAAATTCTTTTTTTGTTTTCGGACCACCGTTCAACTGCCAGGCAATATTATCGGGAAAATGATCAAGATTAAATAAGGCTTTGTCTGCAAAAAAATATTCACTGGTAAACTGTGGAGTGAAATTTTTAAATTGTTTATCAGAGAATCCACTTCCTTTACAGGCATCCACATAAAACCATTCTGAAGGGCTTGTTCCCAATTGCACTACATTCCACGAATGATTGATTTCATCAGAAGCGTTATTGATTTCTTCGGAAGAAAATTTTACAAAACCATCCACCGTTAAACACCTTATTCCTGCCTGGCTGCACATTTCCTGATATAAAGTTGAAAAGCCTAAAGGTGTTGCTTTGCGTGTTTCTATAACTTTTACAGGATCTATATTTTTATTGTCATTTGATTTTGCTCCTTTCAGATCCATACTGATGTTGTGTGTGATCCAATAATAAACAGCCCTGGCCTGTTGTTCTTTGGCGGAAAGTGACT
>JBKJSZ010000229.1:0-5638 GCA_046593675.1 Ferruginibacter sp. | reverse complement strand
TCCGGCAATAACTTCACTTACTTTTTTCTTTCCCATTCCCTCGAAAACATACACCTCTTTGATCTTGATTTTCTTATTGGTGCCATCAGCCTGCATTAACATGATCTGCTGATTTTCTTTCACCACACCTCTTGCAACTTTACCAACAGCAATTCTTCCAAGTAAAGAAGAATAATCCAGAGAAGTGATTTGCATTTGCGAAGGCCCTTCATTTACTTTTGGTGCAGGAACAAATTCCAGGATTGCATCCAGTAAAGGAAAAATATTTTCAGTTTCTGTAAGAGAAGTATTCATCCATCCATTCTTGCTGCTGCCATAAATGGTCGGGAAATTCAATTGTTCTTCTGTTGCATCCAGGTTGAAGAATAATTCAAACACAGCATCATGCACTTCATCCGGACGGCAATTGGGTTTATCTACTTTATTAATCACCACAATTGGTTTCAAGCCTAAAGCAAGTGCTTTCTGCAGAACGAAACGCGTTTGCGGCATCGGTCCTTCGAAAGCATCTACCAATAATAATACACCATCGGCCATTTTCAAAACTCTTTCTACTTCGCCACCAAAATCACTGTGACCAGGTGTGTCTATCACGTTTATCTTAGTGTCTTTATACGTAACAGAAACGTTTTTACTAAAAATGGTAATGCCTCTTTCTCTTTCAAGATCATTGCTATCCATAATTAGTTCACCGGTTTCCTGATTGTCTCTGAATACTTTGGTTGCATGTAATATTTTATCAACCAGTGTTGTTTTGCCATGATCAACGTGTGCAATAATGGCGATGTTGCGTAAATTCATTTTATATTGTCGGGAGAATCCCCGGCTTTAATTTTGAGGTGCAAAAGTAAGCTAAAACAGTGGGATTACAAGGCTATTTTCCAATTTATCTCGCATTAAGCCACCTTCAACAAATAATTTTCTATCATCATCCCAATAACGCTGAATTATTCTTGCAAAATAAAAAACGGTTGAACTTATTTTACCAGGTTTCGTTTTTAATCAAATAAATAAATTTTTTCACCTTTACCAGAGCAGCAGTTTCTTACATGAATGAATATTTTTATCTATATTTTGTGAAATAAATATAACAGGCGATATAGTACATTTCCTTATTAATTTACAGGATGAATTTTCAACTTCAGTCTCCGTATTCTCCAGCCGGCGATCAGCCACAGGCCATTGCACAACTCACCGAAGGATTATGGAGAGGAGACATGCACCAGACTTTATTAGGTGTTACCGGTAGCGGAAAAACATTCACCATTGCTAATGTTATTCAAAATGTTCAGCGTCCAACGCTGGTATTGACGCATAATAAAACTTTGGTAGCACAATTATATGGAGAATTCAAACAATTTTTTCCGGAAAATGCAGTGGGTTATTTTGTTTCGTATTATGATTATTATCAACCCGAAGCTTACATGCCTTCCAGCAATACTTATATCGAAAAAGATCTGAGTATCAATGAAGAATTAGATAAACTTCGTTTACAGGCAACCGCACAATTATTAAGTGGAAGAAGGGATATTATTGTAGTGGCCAGTGTGAGTTGCATTTATGGAATGGGAAATCCTACAGAATATGAAAATGGAATCATCAGAATACAGCAAGGACAAATATTATCAAGACAAGGATTTTTACATGCACTGATAAATTCACTCTATCATAGAAGTCAGGGAGATTTTACAAGAGGAACTTTTCGGGTTAAAGGCGATACGATCGACATTAATTTGCCTTATGTTGATTTTGGATATCGCATCTCATTTTTTGGAGATGAGATTGAAAGCATAGAAACATTGGAATTGGCTACGGGAAAAAGAATTGGAACGGTAGATAACGCTGCCATCTTTCCTGCGAATTTATATTTAGCTCCAAAAGATATGATCGGGCAAGTGATGAGTGAAATTCAGGATGAATGTGCCGCCCAGGTAGAATATTTTAAAAGTTCGGGTAAATATATTGAAGCCCAGCGAATAGGCGAACGGGTAAATTATGACTTGGAAATGATACGTGAATTGGGATTTTGTAATGGCATAGAAAATTATTCGAGGTTCTTTGATCGCAGGCAACCGGGCGCAAGGCCATTCTGTTTATTGGATTATTTTTCGAAAGATTTTTTGACAATTATTGATGAAAGTCACCAGACGGTTCCACAAATCAGTGGTATGTACGGTGGTGATAGAAGCAGAAAGCTTACTTTGGTTGATTATGGATTCCGACTTCCTTCGGCAATGGATAACCGTCCCCAGAATTTCCATGAATTTGAAAACCTAATTGATCAGGTTATTTATGTTTCGGCAACGCCGGGAGAATATGAATTGGACAAGTGTGGCGGTGTTGTAGTAGAGCAGGTAGTGCGGCCAACAGGATTGTTAGATCCACCGATTGAAGTACGTCCTTCTGTTAATCAGATAGATGATCTCCTGGATGAAATTGATAAACGGATAAATATGGGAGACCGTGTATTGATAACTACATTAACGAAGCGTATGGCTGAGGAGATGAATAAATACCTGCACCGGATAAACATCAAATCAAAATACATTCACAGTGAAGTAACGGCATTAGAGCGTGTAGAAATTTTGCGGGAACTAAGGTTAGGTGTGATAGATGTTTTGGTTGGCGTAAATTTATTAAGAGAAGGATTAGATCTTCCGGAAGTTTCTCTGGTGGCTATACTGGATGCTGATAAAGAAGGGTTTTTAAGAAATGAAAGAAGCCTTACACAAACGGCAGGCCGTGCCGCACGGAATGTGAACGGTCTTGTTATTTTTTATGGCGATAAAATAACGGACAGTATGCAGAAAACGATGGATGAAACTACCCGGAGAAGAGAGAAACAGGTAGCTTTTAATATTATTCATAACATTACACCCACAACAATCATCAAAACAAAAGAACAGGTTTATGCACAGGGAAGTGTGCTTGATGTACGCGGATATGATCCGTCTAATCCGTACGCAGCAACTGATGACGTTGTAACTTCAGCAGCGGAAGATCAGGAGGTTTACAAAACTATTCCACAATTAGAAAAAGCTATTGGAAAAGTAAAAAAATCAATGGAAAAAGCAGCTAAGGATCTTGACTTTATGGAAGCTGCACGATTAAGAGATGAAATGTTCAGGATGCAGAAAGAGCTGGAAGGGATGAAATAATTATAAATGTTGAATGTAAATTTCAAATAGAAGCGGGGAGGAATAATTATAAGCTTTAAGTGTTGAGCAGAAGTTGAAATATATCTTCGCGTCTTAATGTCCATTTATTTCTTTATGACTTTGTGTTTAAATCAATTTTGAATTAAATTTCTTTTAATAAACGATTCACAATATGCTTTGATCTCATCCCGTGTTTTTTTGAAAGCATTGCTGATTTCCTCTTCTGTTCCATTTATTTTTGAAGGGTCAGAAAAATTCTGATGAAAGATTTTTGCGGAAGAGGGAAAATACGGGCAATTCTCTTTGGCATTATCGCATACGGTAATTATAAAATCAAAAGGAATATTTCGATATTCCTCTACATTATTAGAAGTTTGATCGGAAATATCAACTCCCGCTTCTTTCATGATTACCACGGCCCTGGGATTGACGCCATGCGTTTCAATGCCTGCGCTATAAATATCTGCGGTAGGGCCGGCAAAATATTTAAGAAAACCTTCTGCCATTTGGCTCCGGCAACTGTTGCCTGTACAAAGCACCAAAATATTTTTCTTTCCCATTTATTGAAATAGCCAGATTATATTTATAATACAAAACTTCGGGTCAAATCCGAAAAGCATTTGTAACACAATAATGGAAAAAGTAATTACAAAAAATTTCTTATACTTTTTATAAAATGCTTTAGCTGCAACAATCCGTACTGCAACAGGTATTTGACTTTTCTGCATAAACTGTAATACTGAAAATACCAGTATCTCCGATTTTAAATTGATTGATTTGTTCCCCGTTCAAATAATTTTTAAGAATATCATCAGGAATATGAATGGGTTTTTCTTTTTGAATACACATATTTGAAAAACCATTTAAAGTAATCAGTTCCAGATATTTATTTTTTTGAATAGCGCCCGACACACAACCTGCATACATTTCTGCATCTTTACGCAATGCTTCAGGAAGTTCGCCAATAAGCACCACATCGGATATGCTGAAATGGCCACCCGGTTTTAAGATTCGATAAATTTCTTTGAAAACATTGTTTTTATCCGGAACCAGATTCAACACACAATTGCTCACCACCACATCTGCAATATTTGAAGTTAACGGTATATTTTCAATATCACCTTCACGGAACTCAACATTATACAACGACAATTTTTTAGCATTTTCTCTTGCTTTCTCTATCATGGCGGGTGTAAAATCAATGCCAATAACTTTGCCATCTATTCCGGTTTCTGCTCTGGCGATAAAACAATCATTACCTGCGCCACTACCAAGATCCACCACCGTATCGCCTTTTTTTATTTTAGCAAACTGCGTAGGCAATCCGCAACCCAGACCTAAATCTGCATCAGCGTTATATCCTTCAATGTCAGAATAGTCATCCGTCATAATATTATATACTTCTGTAGAACAGGCGCCGGCACCGCAGCAGGAAGATTGATTGATATCTTTATCCTGTAAAGCAATCTCACTATATTTTTGTTTTACAATTTCTTTCAGGTGGTTTGAATTTTCCATGATATAATTTGAAAGGTTAACAACAATTATTTTTATTCAGTTTTAAAGAAATGTTGGCGAAATACTTTTGAAATTTCAGGATCGCATTTTCGTCTATGCAATAACAAATACTGTTTCCTTCAATATTTCCTTTTATCAATCCTGCATTCTTAAGTTCTTTCAGGTGTTGGGATATAGTAGGCTGGGCGAGAGGGATTTCATTTACGATATCGCCACAAATACAGGAATCTACTTTCATTAAATATTCCATAATGGCAATACGTGCCGGATGACCTAAAGCTTTAGCCATTATGGCTATGGTATTTTGTTTATGAGTAAAGTGGTCTGTTTTAGTGGCGCCCATATCATTAATTAATATTGCAATATTACGATAAAGATGTTTCTGTTCAAAATAAATTTTAAAGGATAAATGTTGAATGATAAATGTAAAAGACAACTATGTGACTTCGTGTGTATTTATTTCTTGGTGCCTTTGTGTTAAAATAATTCAAAATGAAAAATGTTAAATGAAAATGGAGGAGTGCTAAGTGGAAATACTAATTTGCGCCTTTAAGTGCATTAATTTCTCTATGATTTTGTTTTTAAAATATAAACCATTTATGATTTAAATTGTTGTTGAAAATTATGCGCTTAAGAACATTCGAATCTTTTTGGTTATTAAAAAACGGATTATTAAACAGTTATCCTTCTCTTGATACAGATGAAAATGTAGATATTGTAGTGGTTGGTGGAGGAATTACAGGCTCCTTGGTGTCACATGCCCTAATAGAAAAAGGCTATTCCGTAATGTTATTGGATAAAAGAGATATCGGTCAGGGAAGCACCTCTGCTACCACCAGCCTTTTGCAATATGAAATAGATGTGCCGATGTATAAATTATCAGAAATGATTGGCGAGACCGCAGCGGCATCCTGTTATAAAGCGGGCATAGAGGCTATACAAAAATTAGGAAATGTTATTAA
>JBKJSZ010000149.1:0-3811 GCA_046593675.1 Ferruginibacter sp. | reverse complement strand
GTTCTTATAGCTCCCGATTTTGAAGCGGATGCTCTAAAATTATTACAGTCAAAGAAGAACAGAATCTTGCTGCAGTTGATACATTATCCGGAACATACACAACAGCAAAAAAATATTTTAGATGGAGTTTTAGTTCAGGATTATGATCTTATCAATTCTGTAAAATGGGAAGAGGTTGGAGGAAGACCCTGTACTTTTGATGAGAAAGAAAATTTGAAATTTGCGAATATTATTTGCAAGCATTTAAAAAGTAATGCTATCGCTTTAGTAAAAAATAAACAATTAATCGGTAAAGGTTGCGGACAAACCAGCCGGATAGATGCATTGCGGCAATCAATTTTAAAGGCTCAACAATTTGAACATAACACTCAAAATGCAGTTCTTGCCAGTGATGCTTTTTTCCCTTTTGATGATTGCGTAAAAATTGCTTTTGAAAATGGAATAACTGCATTCATTCAACCCGGTGGATCTGTAAGAGATCATGAAAGTATTGCTTTTTGCATAGAAAAAAAGCTGGCAATGGTTTTGACAGGAACAAGGCATTTTAAACATTAGTATGGCATCATCTGTAAAAGGGAAAGGATATTTCGCATTGTTTCTTACAAGTACATTATGGGGAACTACGTGGATTGTGAGTAAGATTGGGATCAAAGACATTCCAGCTTTACAAATGTCTGCATTACGACAATTTATTGCAGGTGCTTGTTTTATTTTATTTTTTATGCTGTTTAAAAAACCAGTATGGCCTTCAAAAAAACAATGGCAATGGTTATGTATGATGGGGTTGCTGATGTTTGTAATTGCAAATGGACTAAGTACTTTAAGTTTAAAATATATTTCTGCAGGGTTAGGCGCTTTGATCGGAGCTCTTTATCCACTGAGTGTAGTATTGATTGAAAGATTTATTTTTAAAACGGGAAAGATCCGCGGCCTTACATTGATTGGATGTTTACTCGGCATTTCCGGTATAGGGATTGTGTTTTATGAAAATGCATTCCATCATTCTTCCAATGAATTTATTTTAGGAATAGTATTATCACTCATCGCGATGCTTGCATGGAGTTTCGGAACTGTTTTTATAGCAAGAAATAAAATGCAGATGAATCCATATTACGCAACAGGTTGGCAGATGTTGATCAGTTCCCTGATCCTAATTATTATATCTTTTTTTGTTTCACCTTTAGTGCCATTACAGGATATCACATTCAGAGCATGGGCATCTATTTTATATCTTGTAATTTTTGGTTCTGTTGTCACTTTTGTGGCGTTTATTTTTTCCATGAAACATTTAAAACCTGCTATCGCTACTTTATATGCATACATAAATCCTTTGATTGCATTGGTGGCGGCTGCATTAATACTTGATGAAAAATTAAACAGAAATATTGTTTGGGGAGCTATCGTTACACTTGCCGGAGTGTTTCTCGTTAATTACAGTCTGAGAAATAAACGTAAAGTTATTGCTGAAGTTGAGATGTAAATGTCCAATACATTTCTTTCCATCCTTTGAATGGCGAATCTGTACCCAGTATATTATTATGGAAAATGGTAATCAACTCACCGTCATATTTTTTACATATCTCATAATAAGAAATTAATTCTGTATAAGAATTTTCAGATGATTGATGCTGTTCAAAAAAACTATTGGCATCCATAAAACAAAATGGGTGAATTCGTAATTCTGTTTGTTGTTCCTGTAACAAATCGTACCACAAAAATGAAGAAGCCACAGAGGCACGAAATCCATTGATACTTCCGTATCCCATACTGTAATCATGCTTTATTCCGGCTTTTATCAGGTGACGATATGTATCCGGTAATGCCATTTTTATATAATGCTGGCGTGATGCATTGATATTGTTTCCAGAAACTTGCTCCAATAATATTTTTTCCGATTTTATTTTTTCCGGATGATCAAAACTATTCCATGAAGGATGCACGCCTATTTTGTAAATCGAATGTTGTTTGATAAGCTCCTGCATAGCTTTGTTTTCCGGAGAAATATTTTTATCATATTTTCCAGGTTCCTGCGCAACTAAAAAAAAGTAGATAGGAGCGAAGGGTAATCTCTTATGCAATTCATGCAATTCATCATACACATCAAAAGGATCTTTTGTTTTATTCCCTAAAACCTGGATTCGATTCAATGTAGGTTGTTTTATAAAGCCTCCGATATTTCTAACAATGCCTTTCTGCTGGTATGACCATGCCATATCAATATCATACGTCGGAATAAATTGAAATGTTTTTTTATTAAATTTTAAATCAGGAAATAATTTAATCAGATTTTTAGCAAAGTCAAACAGCCAGATGTTGATCAGCGGAAGCTGTAAAAAATTATTTCTATATGCGGTTGATTTTTTATGTGGATACCTGCCATATTCATCTTTTTCATATTCACCATATTCTTCGTAACGGCTGAGTAAATAAAAAGATGCTGCAAAAATATCGAATGGATAACCTTTGTCTTTTTTAAAGAATGCAGGATGATCTTTATACTGGAAGATATTTATTTCCTGTTGTTGAATACCCGTTTCAAACAATAAATTTTCCGGAAGAATATGCATACAGTTTACCAACGCTTCTTCATCATAATTTATTTTTGCTCCTGCATACGAAATGAATTCAGGAAGATCATGGGTATTAAAATAGGCTACATTAAAAATATCATGGAATATAAACGAGAGAATATAATTCAATCGTGGTGCCTTTGATTTGGAATAAATGCAGATCATTAATACCTGTTACATTTTAAATCTGTTCTTCCACATCTGGTTAAATGTTTTCGCAGGAAAATCAAGGTCGCCGCGTTTGTTCGTCCAGGCTTTAAACATTCCATTCACTACTTTATTTTTTATATTTCCATTGCCGGCATTCATCAAACTTCTTTTCATACTGGCGATCTTCCACATTTTCCACGCCATTCTTTCTGTAAATGTTGTCATTCCATTTTCTACCGATTGACTTCTGTTGTTCAGTAATAATTCATGAAGATTGATCTTTACAGAACACACCTCTGTACAATTTCCACAAAGTGATGAAGCGAAACTTAAATGTTTAAATTCATCCATTCCCTGTAAATGTGGTGTAATCACACTGCCGATGGGTCCACTGTACGTTGCCCCATAAGCGTGGCCGCCAATATTTTTATAAATAGGGCAGGCATTCAAACAGGCACCGCATCTGATACAATACAAACTTTCTCTTTGAACAGGATCTTTTAAAATATTAGTACGACCATTATCTAATAAAATGACAATCATATTTTCCGGGCCGTCCGTTTCTGTATTGCTTTTCGGTCCTGATAAAATACTATTGTACACAGTGATATTTTGCCCGGTTCCGAAGGTGCTTAACAATGGCCAAAACAGAGAAAGATCATTTACCGATGGAATCATTTTTTCAATTCCTACTACCACTATATGTGTTTTAGGAAAAGCGCAACTTAATCTTGCATTGCCTTCATTTTCAGTGACGGCAATGGCGCCAATATCGCTGATTATAAAATTAGCGCCTGTTACGCCAACTTCTGCTTCTACATATTTTTTACGTAAAATATTTCTGGCAACAAGTGTAAGTTGTTCCGGTGTGAGGTTTGGATCTGTGCCTAATTTTTCAGCAAATAATTTGGCAACATCTTCTTTGCTCTTATGCATGGCCGGTGTTACTATATGATATGGCGCTTCGCCATCCAATTGCTGTATATATTCTCCAAGATCAGTTTCAATACTTTCAATTCCATTTTTTGTTAAGGCATCATTCAGGTGAATTTCTTCCGTGACCATGCTTTTGCTTTTCACCAGCGTTTTGC
>JBKJSZ010000109.1:0-10884 GCA_046593675.1 Ferruginibacter sp. | reverse complement strand
GTTCTTATGAAAAAACACAAAGGCCTTTAAATAATGATATTCCTTTGGATTTTCAAAATGACTATGTTCATAACAAAGTTACAGACACCATTTCAAAGCCGGAATCGAATGACCTCGGTATCCATATTAATAACGCTGATAGTATTGAGGCGAATACAAAAATAAGTTTACCCATCTCAAACGATGAAGCAGCGCATTTGGTTTTAAAGCCTAATCCAGTAGAGAATGAATTAAAGAAAAAGTCATCAAAGAAAGGATTTTATTACGGAGTAACGGTGGGTGCTGATCGGAGTACTGTAAAAAATGAGGACCGAAAAAAGTTAGGCTTTGATTTTGGGCTATTAGGCGGATATCGTTTCAACAAACTGTTCTCAGTAGAAACCGGCATTGTGTTTTCGCATAAAAAATATACAAGTGCCGGAGAAAATTTTAGCTTAAAAGAAATGGGTTCTATGTTACCTCCTTCTATGAAAATGATAGCGGTAAAAGGAATCAGCAATCTGATAGAAATTCCAATTCATGTACGCTTTGATTTTTTCAGTAAAAAAAACCAACGCTTTTTTTCATTGGCGGGCTTTTCATCTTACATATTATCAAAAGAAAGCAACGTGTATTATACCAGTATGAATGGAACAGATTACATGCTGTATGGAGCGTATAAAAAAAGTAATATTAACATAGCCGGTTTCCTTGATATAGCAATTGGATATGAGAAAAATTTTGGAACTAAAAACAACATTAGATTACAACCTTATATACAACTTCCTATACATGGCTTTGGTGTAGGAAATTTACCCTTGATGACTAGTGGTTTTAAAATTGCTATAACAAGATCATTATAGTCATTTAAAGAAGTCTTTCAGCAAAATATGTTTTATCATCAACTGGTATTACCCTTAAGGCATGGCTATATCATGTACAAAGTAAGTATCACCTTGAAATATTAGGAAGTAAATAATAATTCAAATTTTTTTATTCATCATCAAAAACAAATATTATGAAACACAACAATCAGTTTATGGCTATTATAGCCCTTTTTTCTTTTTTTCTTGTGTCCTGTAAAAAGGATATAAATGCTTCCGAAGATACTATGGCAGGTAGAATTGCACAGGCAAATGCGGATGGTCAAAGAGGTGCAGCAGGTTATGTATATACGCTGAGTAATCAAACTGCCGGAAATGAAGTGTTGGTTTATTCCCGTACTTCAAATGGCACACTTTCCTATATGAACAGTTATGCAACTGATGGTACTGGAACCGGCGGAGGTTTAGGCAACCAGGATGCCGTTATTTTATCTGAAGAAGGTAATCTGCTCCTGGCTGTAAATCCGGGAAGTAATTCTGTTACTTCATTTACTGTTTCTGGTGGCAACCTTCATAGAGTTTCCACAGTAGCTTCCGGTGGAATCCAGCCAGTTAGTGTAACAGTAAACAATGATTTAGTGTATGTTTTAAATTCAGGTGGAAGTGGAAATATTTCTGGATTTAAACTGTATGCAGATGGAAGCTTACATGCAATGGACAATTCCACAAGACCATTAAGTAGCGTGGCTTCAGGTGCTGCACAGATTTCTTTCGTTGCAGAAGGTAATGCAGTAGCTATAACAGAAAAAGCAACCAATAAAATTATAACGTACACTATAAATGCGCAGGGTTTACCCGAAACTATGCACTCACTTATTTCTGCGAATCCAACTCCTTTTGGATTTGCTGTTGGTAAAAACGGAATCATATATGTTTCAGAAGCTGTTGGTGGTGCACCTGGAGCAAGTACAGTATCATCTTATCTTATCAGCAATGATGGAATGATTAGTCTGGTTGATGGTCCGGTATCTGCAGGACAGTCAGCCGCCTGCTGGGTAGTTGTAACTAACAACGGCAAATATGTATATGCCAGTAATACAGCTAGCAATACTATTTCATCATTCAGTGCTGGCAAAGAAGGTTCTCTTGATCTTTTAAATGCTGTGGCTGGATTAACAGGCATGGGCAGTGTACCTCTTGATATGGCGTTAAGCAATAATTCAAAATTTCTGTTTGTTCTCAATTCGGGAAATGAAAGTATTGGTGTCTTTTCAATATCTAACGGAACTTTAAACCATATTCAAAACTTAACAGGTTTACCTGATGGTGCAACAGGACTCGCTGCAAAATAAACCAGATTAATTTCTATTTAAGACCATAGTTTCGGATCAACATGTGTACAGGTTTATGAATCTATTCAGTAAAAAATGTATCGAATTGGATTCGTAAACCTGTATTACATAAGTTAATGTAATACTGATGAACTTAAAAAAGATAGAATTTCGTTTATACAAAATTTTGTGTTGAAATATTAGAATCGCATCAGCTCAGGCGTCTAATTTTATAATAATTTATTAATAATAAATTGAGAAATTGTTAGGACGATCTGATGAATGTTTTTAGAATGATAATATTTTATAAAACTTTTTTTTAATTTAGGACTTAAAATTGCAATCTACACATTAAACTAATTATATGAAATATAAAAAAATCGTGCTATCCCTGATAGCTGCAATGTGTGTTTTAACCTTCCATTTAAAAGCACAAGAAAAAAGTATGTTGCCAGATATTACAAGTTGGCCTGAAGCATCGCAAATGGCAGCCAGTGATATGATGGAAAAATATGGTAAGCCAGATGAAGTAACTGCTCATATGTTAGTGTGGTATAACAATGGACCATGGAAAAAAACCACTATTTATAATGTAGAATCCAAACATAATTTTCCAGTAGATCATACAGATGTTATGGAACAGGTGATTGATTATAAAGTTCCTGCTAATAAATTCAGTGCTTTGGCAGAATATGATGGTAGTGTATCTGTTCATAGAACGGATGGTGAAATGTCTGCAAAATGTGATTTTGAAGGAGCAAATTTTCTGGCGCTGAACCTTGCTAATGATGTTATCACAGGGAAGAAAACGGTAAAGCAAGCCAGAGATTTTTATACAAATGCAATTAAAGAATTTATGTTACAAAAAAAGATATCTCCATATATGAAATCTTTTCAGTTTACCGTATCTAAAGGTAACAAAGGCTTTGCTGATAAAAACGCTGTCAATAAAGCGCTACTTGAAAAAATTATGAAAGCTAAAATGAAAATGAAAATGGAGATGAAAATGGAAGAAAAAATGTAAATCAAAATATCAGTATTTCAATTTTAATTATGCCACATTTTTTGTGGCATAATTGTTAAACAAAAAAGTAAAATATGAATAATCATTATTACAATTCTAAAGATCTCAAAAAGTTTGGAAGTATACCAGATTTTCAAAAGAATTTAGGGGATAAATTCTTCTCGTACTATAACGAAGTTTTCAAAGACAGTGAATTAACTGCGAAGGAAAAATCCCTCATTGCCTTAGCGGTTGCTCATGCGTTGCAATGTCCTTATTGTATTGATGCATATAGTGTTGATTCATATGAAAAAGGGTGGAGCGAAGGTCAGATGATGGAAGCCGTGCATGTGGCTGCGGCTATTCGTGGCGGTGCCTCTTTAGTACACGGTGTACAAATGATGAATAAGGTAAAAGAAATTGCGATGTAATGAAATCATTAAAAGCACAGCATAATATTCTTGCCGATGCCACTCAGCAAATTAAAATTATTGAGCATGGTGAGAACAACAATTTTACATTAATTCCTTTTCAACAGAAATTGGAACAAACCCATCTCTATCCTCTCAAAGCATTGCAAGTGGAAATTTTCCAGGTAAATATGGGTAAGATGTGTAACCAGGTCTGTAGGCATTGTCATGTTGATGCCGGTCCTGACAGAAAAGAGATCATGACCTATGAAACTATGCAGCAATGCCTTGACGTTCTAAAAAATAACCCACAACTCAAAACTATTGACCTGACGGGTGGTGCTCCGGAAATGAATCCTAATTTCCGATGGTTTGTTGAAGAAATAAAAAAACTTGACAGGCATATTGTTGTTCGATGTAACCTTACTATTATTCTGGCCAATAAAAAATACCATGATCTGCCACAGTTTTACAAACAACATAATTTAGAAATTGTTTCTTCGCTACCTTTTTATACACAGGATAGAACCGACAGGCAGCGTGGTGATGGCGTATTTGATCAAAGCATTCACGCACTTCAAATGCTCAATGAAGTGGGTTATGGGAAAGAAAATAACAATTTAACCCTGAACCTTGTGTATAATCCTGCAGGTGCATTTTTACCACCTGATCAACAATCTCTGGAAAACGAATTCAAACAGCAATTAGCTCAAAAATTTGGTATTGCATTCAATAATCTTTTTGTAATTACTAATATGCCCATTAGCCGTTTTCTTGATTACTTGCTTACCAGCGGAAATTATGAGAACTATATGGAAAAATTGGTGGATGCTTATAATCCTGTTGCCGCACCAAATGTAATGTGCCGTAACACGATTTCTGTTGGTTGGGATGGTTTTTTATATGATTGCGATTTTAACCAGATGTTGGAGCTTAAAGTGAATTGCAATAACAAACATATCCTCAATTTCAACAGCAATGATTTAAACAACAGAGAAATTGTTGTTGGACAACATTGTTATGGTTGCACAGCTGGTTCAGGTTCCAGTTGCGGTGGAGCAGTTGCTTAAATTTTAATAAAGGTTCTGATTTTTTTCTTTTTTCTTATTCAATATCTGTACATGATATAAACGGCGCCAAATTTTCCCACTATACACTAAAGCCGGTGTAAGAAATATTATTTGCCATTTTCCATGATAACAATTACTGATGGATGAACTGAAACAAATGCACGCAACAAAAGAGTTTCTCTTTTCCAGAAATATAGCAAATGTTTCTGTCGGCATTGTATTGGGTACAGGTTTGAACCATATCATTCGATACATAGAAGTAAAGCAAACCATTCCATACGCCGATATTCCGGGCTTTGCTGTCGCTACGGTTGAATTTCACAAAGGCTGTCTTATTTATGGAACGATGGCAGGAAAAAATGTTCTGGTAATGCAGGGAAGATTTCATGCTTACGAAGGTTATACCATGCAGCAAATTGTTTTTCCAATAAGAGTCATGAAACTTTTAGGTGTACAATATCTTTTTTTATCGAATGCAGCAGGCGGCATCAACTTAAAATTTAAAAAAGGAGATTTGGTTTTAATTGATGATCATATCAATCTGCTCTATGGCAATCCGTTGACAGGTAAAAATTTGGAGGAATTAGGCAAAAGGTTTCCTGATATGAGTGAACCTTATAATGTACTTTTAAAAAATCTGCTGCTGCATAAAGGAAAAGAAATTGATATTGATGTAAAGAAAGGTGTATACGCCGCTGTTCAGGGTCCAAACTTGGAAACAAAAGCAGAATATCGTTATCTGGGAATTATTGGTGCAGATATGGTAGGTATGTCTACAGTTCCTGAAGTTATCGCGGCAAATCATATGCAGCTTCCCTGTGTGGCAGTTTCAGTTATAACAGACGAATGTGATCCTGATAATTTAAAACCGGTTAACATTTCTGAAATCATTGAAATAGCAGGAAAGGCAGATGAAAAATTAAGTGCTTTATTTTATCAGGCAATTGTGTATTTATGAAAAACAAAATTGTAGTAACGGTTTTTTTAACTTTTGTACTAATGTCATTCACCATTCAACAAAGCCATGCTGTTATAACTGATACAAATTATGTAAACGTATCACAACAGTTGTTATATGCCCAGCGTACAGGAGAAATCGTTGATACTTTTATCAAACTCCTTCAAGTTGCTGATCAATCAATTCTTCAAAAAGAATTATCAACAGATGCGCTAAAAAAAGCATTCTGGTTAAATATTTATAATGCTTTCGTCCAAAAATTATTGTCTGAAAATCCTGAAAAATATAAAAACAGGCATTCATTTTTTTCAGAGAAGCAAATTATAATAGCGCAGCACACATTAAGTCTGGATGATATTGAGCATGGGATTTTAAGAAGATCAAAAATTAAATGGGCACTCGGTTATTTAAATAAACCGTTTGCAGGAAAATTTGAAAAAATATTTCGGGTAGATACCCTCGATGAACGAATTCATTTTGCGTTGAATTGTGGTGCTAAAAGCTGCCCTCCGATCGCTTATTACGATCCTGGAAAAATAGAGATGCAATTAAGGCTTGCATCAATTAACTATTTGAAAAATGAAACTGAATATAGTAAGGCGTCAAATATTATTTATCTGCCAAAATTCATGGATTGGTTTCGGGGTGATTTCGGCGGAAAAAAAGGTATAACAAAAATGCTGATAAAATATGGAGTCATAAAGAACGATGTATCTATCAGGTTTAAAAAATACGACTGGACATTATTTCTGAATAATTACCGGAAAGAAAACGAATGAACAGAGCTTTAATCATTTTTATAAAAAATCCTGAACTGGGGAGAGTAAAAACCAGGCTAGCTTCAACCTTAGGTAATGAGAATGCTTTACTCGTTTATAAACAATTATTGAATCATACACACCAAATATCACTTGAAGTAGATGCGAAAAAATTTTTATTTTATGATACATATATTGACCGCCCTGACGAATGGGAGAACGAACATTTTGATAAACATCTTCAACAAGGAAATAGCCTCGGAGATAAAATGAATCATGCAATCAGTCAAACATTATTGAAATTTAAAGATGTCGTTATTATCGGCAGTGATTGTTTTGAACTAACTGCATCTATTATTCAGGAAGCTTTCCATTTTTTGAAAAAAAATGATGTAGTGATTGGTCCCGCGGCCGATGGCGGCTATTATTTATTAGCAATGAATGCATTACATTCCTCTTTATTTGAAAATATTTCATGGAGCACTTCACAGGTATTGGCGCAAACTATAGCGTTGTGTAAAAAATTTAATATGACTTATAGCTTATTGCCAACATTATCAGATGTGGATGTTGAAAGTGATTTGAACAATGAACAAAAAAAAATATTGAAAATCAAATAAAGTCATGGTCAGCATCATTATCCCAACTTACAACGAGTCAGACCAGATTGCTGATACAATTTCAAAAACACAAGCCGCCGATAATATGCAGGAAGCCGAAATTATAATAGTGGATGGTGGCAGTACAGATGATACGTGCAGAATTGCCGAACGATGCGGTGCAAGGATTGTGAAGGTTGAACGCAAAGGAAGGTCAGCGCAAATGAATAAAGGTGCCTCCATTGCAAAAGGGGAAATTCTATACTTTCTTCATGCAGATAGTATTCCACCTGGTAAATTTATTTTACATATATCAAATGCCTGTAAAATGGGATATGCCAGCGGATGTTTCAGGCTTTCCTTTGATCATGATCATTGGTTTTTAAAATTTAATGCCTGGTTCACACGTTTCGATGTGAATGCAGTTCGTTTTGGTGACCAAAGTTTATTTGTAAAAAAAGATGTATTCGAAAAATCCGGTGGATTCAGAAACGATTTAATAATGATGGAAGATCAGGAGATTGTACACAGGCTGAAAAAACACAGCAGATTTATAGTATTAAATGATGTAGTGATAACATCCGCAAGAAAATACGTTGAAAATGGAGTGTACAGAATGCAGAGAATATTTTACCGGTTATGGGCAATGTATTATTTGGGATACTCTCAGGATAAAATGTTGATACTTTATAAAAAATTAATCAGGCAAAACAAAATTTAATTTTTTCGTTGCTTCAAAAATTATTTTAAACAGCTTTACAATATTCAGATAATGGAATGGTGGGAAACATTTAAAGAATGGTTTTTAAGTTTAGGTGTCAAGTATAACGTAAATCCGTATATTTTTGGTGGAATTTATATTGGTGCCATTCCATTTTTTTTTCTCTGCCTAAGCTGGACCATCAGAAATATTAAACAGAGAAAATCAATTGTTCTTCCTCTATTATTAACCGGTTTCTTTTTTATTTCTTCTTATCTATACCTTATTATAGCTGGAAAAAATATTCCAATCTGGGTGTATATATTTTTTGTTGTAATGGTTATTTACGGAATTCATTCTTCCATCAAAAAGATAAAAAATAAAACTTCATAAAAATCATTATCTCAATTGGTTGAAAGCAGTGTTAATAATTTAATACATCAATTGGTAATGATTACGATTATTAACTTCTCATTTCATAAATATTGAAAAATGAAACCGAATGATGAAAATGCAAATCTAAAACCTTCGGAAAGACCTTTCAGGGTATTGATAATTTCCGGGTCTGGCAGACGGCAGTATAATTGTCCTGGCGTGGATAGTAAGTCAAGAGTTTTGATGTTAAAAATGGCGGATATGTTGCCGCAGGAATGGGAAATTGATTATGAAGATTTAGGGAATGTATATGCACGGGAACATATTCAAAGTTGCAATGCTTGTGTTTCCACTTCGATGGCGCTGTGTGTATATCCTTGTAATTGTTATGAGAAAAACAGTTCAAAAGAACCTGATCTGATGTGGAACTTAGATTTATACGCAAGGTTTGATATGGCCGATGCTTGGGCTATTATTGGTCCTATTAATTGGTATAGTTGCAGCAGTAATTTAAAACTAATGTTCGATAGATTAGTTTGCATGAATGGAGGTAATCCTGATGAAAAAACAATAAGCCATAAAAATCCTGAAAAAGCAATGGTATTGGAACAGTCAGAGCAATGGAAAGAAATGAGTTTAAATCATTTGGAAGGAAGAACGGCAGGTTTCTTTTGTTATGGCGATGAAGGAGGTGATGAAATGGACGAAACGGGCAGACCAAAAATTCTGCTTCATAAAAATTATTTTGATCCCCAAAAAGAACCTTTCGAAAATGAAAAGATGGCTTATGCTCCATTAGTTTGGCAATGCCGCTACGGTGGCGTAGAAGTGCCAGACTACCTCTGGAAATATTGTACAACAGGTAAAGGAAAAAAATACAGCAACAACCAGTCAGAAGATATGATTTTAGAAAATGAGTTCATGTCTTCCTTTACAGTTTGGGTAAAAGACTTTGAAAAATTTGTGCAACAAAAAGGAAAAGTACATCCGAATAAACACAGGGCTTTCGGTTATAAACCACCAAAGCATATTTGGGCAAATGTTCAAGATGGAATACGGTATTTTCAAATGATGGTAGGCATGGCACCAAAAGGTTCTTCTCCAAAAATTCAGGAAGAACTTAATTTGAATAAAGATGCAACATGGCATACTAAGAAGGGAGAAGGAGAAAAATTAAGAGATAATGATCAATAGCATATTTGGTAAGACAGGAGGAGTTCCGTTTTTGCTATTCCTTCATCTTTTCTTTCTGAGATTGCGTGCATTAAACGATACACCTCAATAAGGCAGCACCAGGTAAGAATAGGTGTTCCGTTCAATCACCATCCTAAAGATTGAATTTTAAAATCTGTTTTCAGAAAGAAAGTAATTCAAATGAGCCTAGCCTAAAATACTTTCCTTAAATAAAAATACCTTGTACGCTAGTATACAAGGTAATATAAAAATTGCGGACCGGACGGGACTCGAACCCGCGACCTCTGCCGTGACAGGGCAGCATTCTAACCAACTGAACTACCGATCCAAAACACCTGTTTAATAAATTGCTTTATTCTTCGGGAGTGCAAATATAGGACTTATCAAAAGCTGTCCAAAAAAAAATAATAATTCGTCTGGCTGTTTAAGTGTACAATTCATTAAACTTTACAGAATTACATTCCAAAAAATTGAATTATTGCGATAAATTATCTTTTTAATATTGGAGCTGTTCTGCAGTGTAAAAAGTTTTCATCTTGCCTTTATTAGATTGTTGGATTGGATAGCCGGTAGGGCTATGTGTTTTCTTTTTGGTATGTATATGTAAATAATCTTTTATTTCACCGTGAATAATGCCGGGATAGTTTTTATCAATGAGTTTAATGGCTCTTTTCAAAACAACTTTTATTTTTTTTAAAAGTATTTTAAGTTGTTCATCCGGAATTTTATTTGCCACAGAGAAAGGAGAGATTTTGGCCTCCCATAAAATTTCATCGGAATATCCATTACCGATTCCCCTGATAAGATCTTGATTTTTTAATACATTTTTGATATTGGCTTTCCTGTTACAGATTTTTTTCAGGTAGTAAAAATTCAGGGCCGGATCTAATGCGTCTATTCCTTCTTTGTTTTGAGGTTGTAATTTTATCCAAGCATTCTTCATCCTGTCTGTCAGCGCTAAAGATTTGCCGTTAACGAAATAAATTTCCGCAATGGTGGAGGTGTTGGTGTTTTTGATTTCAAAAGGGATAAGGTCTCCGGTTAACATAAGGTGAATGCCGATTTCTGTTCCGGATGATAAGGTAAGCCTGATCTCTTTTCCGGAACGAAAAATATCTTTTACTTTTTTTCCTTCCATTGCCCGGATAATGGCAGAAGGTTTGTCTGTTAATTTATGGCCATTTATGATTTTTACTTTCCGGATGATAGCATTGTAAAAGTTATCTTTTAAATTTTTTACAAACACGGTTATATCAGGAAGTTCAGGCACTTTAATTTTCAATAAAAATCATCCAATACTGTTCCACTATTGATAAGGAAAATTTAAAAACGGATTTATTGTGTATAGCCCCGATAGCAGCGGAAAACACGGAGCGCAGCGTATGTTATTGCTTCTGTAATATTTGCCCAATACATTTATTAGCTTTGAAAAAACTACATCATGAAGTCAATAATTGCTGTTGGTTTAGGTGGTGCCATCGGATCGGTATTAAGATATGGAACATCGGTATGGTTATTTCGTTCTGTGGCATCGCAATTTCCATTTGCAACATTTATAGTAAATATTGCAGGTTGTTTCCTGATCGGAATTTTATTTGCAATAGGTGAAAAATTTGAATGGTTTACAAATGATATGCGGTTATTTTTTTTGACAGGTATTTGCGGAGGCTTAACAACGTTTTC
>JBKJSZ010000373.1:0-12716 GCA_046593675.1 Ferruginibacter sp. | reverse complement strand
GTTCTATCCAGCAATGTTTCAAAAACAGGCAAACGAAATTCACTGTTGATCACCAACGCATTATTTCCATTGGCAACGTTTTGAATAAAGCCTCTCATATTTACGGTGAGAGATTGAAATGCATATTCCTGATCATCTGCAGGCGGATTATTTGTATTAAAATATCGGTCTGTTGTAATACCATTTCGTGTTTTTTCATTTGTACCAAACATCAGCCAGCTATCAACACCGCCTAGGTAATAAATCATTTTTTGTTTACCAAAGCTGAAATCACCGGCGGCTCTTCCGGCCCATATAAAATTCTTGTAAATCGGATAATAATACCGTGCATCAAATCCGCCAATAAAAGTGCTCGGACCATCTGATGAAATATTTTTATTAACCTGTCTGTTATAATCGAAATATATTTTATACCGTAAACCATTCATGATATTCATTCCAACATTCAGGCTGTTATCATACACATATTCCAGGTGATTTACAGAATATAATTTATCCAGATCATTGATGAATAATCCTATCGGATCCACAGCTTGCGCTACAATTTTATCGGAACGAATTCCGCTGGTGAAACGAATGCTTCGGGCCACATCAAATGGATAAGCAATATTTCCCTGGTAGAGATTTGTAAAAATTTTAATGGGATTTACTTTTGTTGCACCATTTGTAAATCGTAATAAGGCTACATCTGATTGTGAATTTCTGTAATAAGTCAAACCCCAATCAATTCTTCTTTTTAAATTCTGAAAGTTTATCATCCATTCATTGTCTTTCAAATTTGTACTCAACCTGAATGCACCCGTAATTTTAAGATCTTCCATTAGTTCAGTAGTTCCTAGACGGATCAAACCATTTAACGGAGTTCCGCTTCCTAAACGAATTGGTCCTGAACCTCCGGCATATACTTCATATTTATTAATCAATAAATTATTGTTCAAGGAAGCAGATCCAAAATCAGCTGAAAATTTCATGGGCTTGTAAGCAAATAATTTTGCTTTGCTCAAAACATCTGATCCGTTTGGAACTGTTGAATTGGTATTGGTTTTTTTTGTACTGGAATCAACCCCAAATTCTGTTTGAAAAAAATCATCCTGTTTTGCAATAGTATCAGGAATGTTTTTCGGTGGTGAAGCTGCGGGTGTGTTGGTGCGTTTACTTTCACGCATTAATTTTTTACCGAATTCCGTTGGTTGAGCCGTTACATTTCTTTTATTAAGAACGGCTTCATCAATTTTTAATTTGTATAAAATTTTCTGATCAGACTGGCGTGTCACTTCACTTACCTGGTTATTATCACCAGCAATTCTTGTTTCCGCAATACTACTTTGATAGTTGGTGATCGGAAAAGTATAAGCAGAATCTTCTGATACAGAAACTACAGCCACAGAATCAACTTCTTGTTTTTTATACACTCGCAACGTGCTGTCAATCTCTTTTTGAGAAGGGTTTCGCAAGATCTCCTCATTAATCAGAACCAAAGTATCGAGGCCGGCTTTTTTGGTAGTGAAAAATCCCGCATACCTGTTCCCAATTCCGTTTTCATCACTCACAAACGTAAAGTGATTGGAATTATATTGCATAGGAAATCTGGCATCACCATATTTAAGATCTGATAATTGGGTGATCTGGTTTAATTCGGGTTTATCTCCAAAATCTGTAATTAAAAAAATATTGAAACGATTGTTGCTAGGTAAAACCGTATCTGAAGTTTTCGCAGATGCGGAGGGTCTGTTACTTGAAAATATAATGCCGGTTTTATTGGGAAAAGCTACAAATGTTGCATCCAGGTTATCATATACATCATTGGTGATCTGTTGTACATTTCTGCTTTCCAGGTTGTAAGTGAAAATATCTGCATGGCCATTTCTTACTGCTGATAATAACAGTGTACGACTGTCAAGCATATATTTCACATCCTGCACCTGGTTAAATTCTTCTGTCAGGTCATACAAATATTGTTTACTTCCTTCAACTACATCATACACCATTAATTTCAGTCTTCCTTCATCCGGATAAATCAAAGATATTCTTGTTCCTTTTGGATCCCACGCCATTAAAGGATAATTGGGATGAATCTGATTTTCCAAAGTGCGTACGCCATATTTCAATAAAGTTTTATTCTCGTAATCATAATTCAGGATCACCCGAACAATTCCTTTTTTGTATTGCGTAACTACGTAAGAGTTGTCTTTTTTATTCGGATTTACATTGAAGCGGTAATAATTCAAACGCGGGCTGATATCAAATCCATCCACCATATTTCCCTTCGGATAAGATTTACGACGTGTAATATCTTTCAGGTATTTTTCTTCCTCATATTCCATGAATTCTGCCTGCAGATCTTTGAATTTTTTCTTGGTAACCTGCACGCTTGCCTTGTTCAGTTTTTTATGCATGCGTGTGAGGTATAAAAAGAAAGTCACATTTTCTTTCTTATATTTTTCTTCAATAAAATACCAAAAGGCATGGCCTGCAAGTAATGGCTTTTCAAAAGCGAATTTGTTGAACTTATTATAATTTCCGCTGAGTATTTCACTTTTTAATTCATCATCCAGATCACTGTTCCAGTTTTCACCAAGGTAGGCTACATACCCATCAATAAACCAGGATGGCAGATCAAGGAATGTCTGGTTGCCGGCAACTTCGCCAATATCATCTCCGAATAAAATATTTTGAGTAAGAATATTAGCAATCCCTAAGCGAACTTGTCTTTTTAAATTCGCATGATTGGCGTCGAAATACAAAACCATTTTATTATTTACAAGTTTGGTCACACCGCCGATACTAAGGATATCTGTTTCAAGACCAATATTGGTTTGCTGAAAATCTGTATAATTATTATAGAGAATTAAATTGGCGCGGCGTTGTAAACTGTATTCTGCTGCCGATTCGATCTGTGATAATTCTTTTTCTGCTAACTGCGCAACATATTTGGCCGTCTCCATTCCACCCTCATTAAAAAACACATTGAAATTTTGTGTCTGATAATATTTCCATTTGAATTTTTTATACTGAACCCTGTTTTTGCCAAAGGTTACAGCATTTACCTGTGCTTTTAATTCTGCTGATTGAAAAATTAAGGCGATTATTATCAAAACCAGTCTGCTGAGCTTTAACATACTTTCTATTCTGTTTATTAATTAAAATTACTTGATTCATTTGTGATAATGAATTTTTTAAAATTCAAAAACAAGCCTTAACAAATGCTTGCATATCAGGTATAGTTTTAATCATTCATCAACTATCTTGCGTAAAAAAATGTTAGCTGTTCATTCTTTTACTTTTAATCCGATCGGAGAGAATACTTACATAATTTCTGATGAAAATGGCTTGTGTGCTATCATTGATCCGGGATGTTATTATGACGATGAAAAAGAACAACTGGCTTCATTTGTCGAAACTTCCAGGCTTACACCTATACTATTACTGAATACTCATTGTCACCTTGATCATGTTTTCGGAAATAAGTTTATTGCAGAGAAATATGGTTTGCTGCTTCATATTCATCCGGAAGAAAAGAAATTACTGGACTTTGCTCCAGCCAGCGGTTTGATGTACAACCTGCCTTTCGACAATTACACAGGTGAGATGAAGGATATCCATCCCGGAACAAATATCAAAATAGGAAAGGATGATCTCGAAGTTTTATTTACTCCGGGGCACAGTCCGGGAAGTGTGACTTTTTATAACAAAAAAAGCGGGTTTGCTATCAGCGGCGATGCCTTATTCAATGGAAGTATTGGTAGAACAGACCTTCCGGGAGGAAATTTTGAAACCCTTATACAAGCTATAAAAACAACTTTATTCAATTTACCGGAAGAAACCACAGTGTATAGCGGACATGGCGATCCCACAACAATTGGCAATGAAAAAAAATACAATCCTTTTTTGCAGGATTAAACTTTATCCATGCAGATCTCGATGAGTATGTTGTTGGTTTGCCTGGGATGGAGGAAACAAACCAGTTTATTATCAGCTCCAACTTTAGGTTCTTCGTTTAATAAAACAAAACCTTCATCTTTTAAACGTTGCATTTCGGCATATATATCCGTTACGGCAAAGGCAATATGGTGAATACCTTCTCCTTTTTTATCAATGAATTTGCGGATCACACCGTCATCCGTAACACTTTCCAAAAGCTCAATTTTGGTCTGTCCGGTTTGAAAGAAAGCGGTATTTACATTTTCAGAAGCTACATTTTCCAGCTTATAACAACGGGTATTCAGTAGTTTTTCAAAAAGCGGGATGGAAATTTCAAGACTTTTAACAGCAATTCCTATGTGTTCGGCATGTAACATGGTAAGTATTTAAAAAAAGCTAAAAGTATTAAGTAGTTTACGAAATACGTAAAAGAACAAATGCACGTTATATACGCACAGCAAAATAAAACCAATTACAGTAATTTTGTGTTATTATAGAAACAGAAAGAAATTTAAAAGAAACTGAACATGTTGAAATTGCCGATATATCTTGATAATAATGCTACCACACCCATGGATCCGCGAGTACTGGAAGCGATGACGCCTTACTTTTTAGAAGATTTTGGAAATGCGGCTAGCCGTAACCATCCATTTGGCTGGAAAGCAGAAGAAGCGGTTGACTATGCACGGGAACAAGTGGCTAAACTTATTGGAGCAGATCCAAAAGAAATTATTTTTACTTCAGGAGCAACAGAAGGCGATAATTTAGGCATCAAAGGTGTTTTTGAAATGTATGCCAGCAAAGGAAACCATATTATTACTGCCACTACAGAACATAAAGCTGTATTAGATACCTGCAAGCATATTGAAAAATTAGGTGGAGAAGTAACGTATCTGTCGGTTAACAGAGATGGATTGATTGACCTGAAAGCTTTGGAAGCGGCGATAAGACCCACTACCATTCTCATTGCCATCATGTATGCAAACAATGAAATTGGAACGGTTCAACCTGTGAAAGAGATCAGTGCACTTGCCCGCAAATACGGTGCTTTATTTTTTACAGATGGAACACAGGCTGTTGGTAAAATACCTGTGGATGTAAATAAAGACGGTATTGACCTTATGGCTTTTACAGCACATAAAATGTATGGTCCTAAAGGTGTTGGCGCATTATATGTACGTCGTAAAAATCCACGCGTGAAAGTAACTGCGCAAATGGACGGCGGTGGACATGAAAGAGGCATGAGAAGTGGTACTTTAAATGTACCGGGCATAGTAGGTTTTGGAAAAGCCTGTGAATTATGTATGCTGGAAATGCAATCAGATACTGAGAAAATAATCAAGCTGCGTGATAAACTGGAATCCACTTTATTAAAACTGGAAGAAGCCTACGTGAATGGAAGTACAGAACATCGCCTTCCTCATGTGACTAATATTTCATTTAAACATGTAGAAGGTGAAGGGTTATTGATGGGTTTCAATAAAAATATTGCATTAAGTTCCGGTTCTGCCTGTACATCGGCTTCACTGGAACCTAGTTATGTGTTAAAAGCTTTGGGTTTGGGTGATGACCTGGCACATAGTTCATTGCGTTTTGGTTTAGGAAGATTTACCAATGAAGAACAGATCGATTATACTATCAAAGCCATCAGCGAAACAGTACTTAAGTTAAGAGAAATGAGCCCGCTTTGGGAAATGTATAAAGAAGGCATTGATTTAGATACTATAGAATGGGCAGCACATTAAATTCTAAATGTTGAATTTTAAATTAAATCAGCATTTGTATTTGAAAAATAAATTATTATTATAAAGATTGGATGGAAGACTTTGCAATACATTCAAATTTATAATTCAAAATTCAAAATAAAAAACATGGCATATTCAGAAAAAGTTATTGATCACTACCAGAATCCAAAGAATGTAGGAACGTTGGATAAAGGAAGCAAAAATGTAGGTACAGGCCTTGTTGGTGCGCCGGAGTGTGGTGATGTAATGCGTTTACAAATTGAAGTGGATGATGCAACAGGAATTATTCGTGATGCCAAATTTAAAACGTTTGGTTGCGGATCAGCTATTGCGTCTTCTTCCTTAGCTACCGAATGGCTGAAAGGAAAAAGTGTGGATGATGCTTTGAAAATTGATAACATGGATATTGTGGAAGAATTAAACCTTCCTCCTGTAAAGATCCATTGCAGCGTTTTGGCAGAAGATGCCATCAAAGCCGCTATCAATGATTACAGAGTTAAAAATGGTATGGATGCCATTAAATATGAAGAAAGCGTAGTACATTAATTTATGGTTGCAACAGATAATTCCATATTTATAAGCGATAAGGCTAAAACTAAAGTTCATCAGTTGATGTCCGAAGCCGGTGTATCAGGAGACGCTTCTTATTTTTTAAGAGTAGGAGTTGTAGGTGGCGGATGCAGCGGTTTAAGTTATAAAATGGATTTCGATAATGAAGTAAAACCGATGGATCAGGTTTTTGAAGATAAAGGCGTAAAAATAGTTACAGACCTTAAAAGCTTCCTTTACCTGGTAAATACGGAACTCGAATTCAGCGACGGATTAAACGGCAAGGGATTTTATTTTAATAATCCCAACGCCAGCAGGAGTTGCGGATGTGGTGAAAGTTTCGCCGTTTAAAACTTCTATTTATATTTATTTAAGAGCCCATCAAATGATGGGTTTTTTATTGCTTTTTTTTCCGTTTTCCGTTTTTCAGACAATTTTTCCCAAAATCAACCGTTAAGTCTATGTGTAAAGGACTCATGTATTGCGGTTACCTTACTAATAATCGACAGTGAAAATCCTTTATATCCATAATCACTGTAATGAAAAACCTACAAACCACACTATCACTACTGTTTATTTTAACAACAGGCCAAATATCCGGTGTATGTGCACAGGATATACATTTCTCACAATTTTTTGAAACGCCACTGTTAAGAAATCCGGCACTTGCAGGAATTTTTACAGGTGATGTTCGTTTTCAGGCAGTTTACAGAACTCAGTGGAATTCGGTAACGGTTCCTTATCAAACAACTTCCATAAATGGTGAATACCGTACAGGTATTGGCGCCGGCGATGATTTTATTACATTAGGCGGACAAATATTTTACGATAAGGCCGGAACAACGGCGCTTACTACAACGCAGGTTTTACCCGTTTTGAATTATAGTAAATCTTTAAGCGAAGAAAAAAATATGTACATTTCTTTAGGAGGAATGGCAGGTATTGTGCAGAGAAGAATTGACAGAAGCAAAATCACTACGAACAGTCAATACGATGGCGTTGGATTCAACAGCTCCTTATCCGACGGTGAAACTTTTCTCAATAATTCCTTTTCATATTTTGATGCAAGTGTTGGAATGAGTTTTAATTCTCAAATGGGAGAAAATGAAAACAATAACATCTTTATTGGTGCTGCATTACATCATTTTGTAAAACCAAAAAAAGTAAGTTTTCTTACAACCGGTAACGGTGAATTGATGCCGAAGTTTGTGTTATCAACAGGAATACGTTTTAATATGACAGAAGGCAGTTATTTTACCATTCAGGGAGATTATACCAAACAGGCTGAGAATACTGAAATTATCGGTGGTGCTTTATATGCCTGGAAACTGGATAATAATGAAAATCCTAAATACGTTTTCAATGCTGGTGCTTTTATCAGATGGGGAGATGCGGTTGTACCTGTGGCAAAACTGGAATTCCGTCCTTTATCTGTTTCATTAAGTTATGATGTAAATATTTCAACGTTAAAAACGGCCAGCCGCGGCCAGGGCGGTTTTGAATTTTCACTGATCTATCAGAAATATAGAGGTGCAAACGGAAGTGAGGATGCCTTCCGTTGCCCTAAATTTTAATATAATTTTTTACTAATTGAAATAGCCTGTTTATTGCAGGCTATTTTTTTTGCTATAAATTGAACTCCCATTTTCAAGCTTTCAGAACTGTTTTTTTTAAGAGCAGCTGGACTATCTCGATTGAAAGGCCTATTTTTTACAAAATATTTTATATGAGATGGATCTCAGCATTTATATTATTGGCCTTTCTTACCCAATGCAGTACTACAAAAAAGTTTGCAGAGCTGGATAAGGACATCAATATCCTATCAGAAAAATATGTACGACTGGCTTTATATATTGGGCAATATGATGGCGATTTTGTGGATGCTTATTATGGTCCGGATATATTTAAGCCTGCATCCAAAGATGAAATATTTCCAAAAGATAGCCTACTGCATGAGATAAAAAATCTATCATCCAATCTTTCAGAACTGAATATTCAGGCAAATCAACAGCAGAAAAAAAGGATCAACTGGATAAAATATCAACTCCGTGCCTTTCAGGAAAGAGTAGAAATATTTAGCGGAAATACCAAATCATTCGACGAGGAAGCCAGCGGATTATTCAATGTTACACCACCACATTATCCTGATCAGCATTATAAAGAGTTACTTCAATTATTGAATGTTCAACTTCCGGGAGAAGGTAATTTAGAAAATAGGTTGAGCCTGTTAACCCATCGTTTTATTATTCCAAAAGATAAGATAGATACTGTTTTTAAAACGGCTATTGCAGAAGCGAGGAAGCGTACGTTACACTATTACGCATTGCCGCAAAACGAAAATTTCAGGCTTGAATATGTTACTAATAAACCCTGGAGCGGATACAATTGGTACGAGGGAAATTATCAGAGCCTGATACAAATCAATGTAGAAGGTCCGATCTTTATTGAACGTGCGATTGACCTTGCATGCCATGAAGGTTATCCCGGCCATCATGTATATAATATGTTGCTTGAACAGAATTTGTACCGCAACAAAGGCTGGAAAGAAATTTCATTATATCCTTTATTCAGTCCGCAATCGTTAATTGCAGAAGGCAGCGCCAATTATGGAATAGAACTGGCTTTCCCGGGAAATGAAAAGAATGCGTTTATTAGAAATGTTTTGTTGCCATTGGCAGGAATGGATACAACATATCTGGATCAGTACCTGAACGCTCTTACGATCATGAAAAAATTAAATTTCCTTCGCAATGAAGTTGCAACTGAATTGTTCAATAAAACAATAGATGAAGCAGGATCCATTTCTAAATTAATGTCTTTAGGATTGATGGGAAAAGAAAGTGCGGAACAAAATATGCGTTTTGTAAAAAAGTACAGAAGTTATGTGATCAATTATAATTATGGTTTGAAACTGATAACCGATTACATAGAAAAAGAATCTTCTCCTTCCAATAGATGGAAGAAATTTTATTATTTGTTGAGTAACCCTGTAACTACAGAAGATCTGTTAGCAAATTAACGCTGACCAAAAGTGGAATGCATGGCATTCATCATGCCTTTAGTACTCCACTGTCCTGGCACAATCATTCTCCTTACAGTATATAACGGATCGATCGAATCTCTTTTCGTTGATAAAATGAAAGCCATTTTATATCCGCGTGATTTAATTTCAGGAATTGCCTGTGGATTCCAGATACCAAATGGATAAGCGAAATGATCAATTTTTTTTCCGGTGAGCGTTTCCAGTTTTACTTTTGTTTCGCCTAATTGTTTATCCCAGTCTGCCTGATCATATTTGGTAACCATGTGATGGTCCCATGTATGACAAGCAATGAGGTGACCATCGTCTGATAACTCTTTAATTTGTTCTTTGCTCATGTATCTTGGCCGGCCTATAGAAATTGTCATGATAAAATACACACCTTTAAAACCATACTTTTTCATTTCAGCAGCACCTATGGTATATTGTTCCAGATCGGTATCATCAAAGGTGATCATCACTGATTTTTCAGGAATGGACTCACCGTACGCCAGATAATTATATAATTCGTCTGGTAAAATAGTTTTGTAACCGCTGTCTGATAAACTTTTCATTTGTTCGGAAAATGCAGCAGGTGTTACCGAATAACTTTTCATATTCTCACTTTCGCCGGGCTTAAATTCGCGGATATGATGATAACATAGAACAGGAACTTGTTTGCGGGCAAGTATGGTAACAGCATCCGCAATTTTTTTGTTGATAGAAACCGGTGCTTTTATAGAATCATTATTAATATCTGCTTTATTTTCTCTTTTTACTTCTGCAGGATTTTGAGAGCAGGCACAAAAACAAATTGTAGCAAATATTGCTACGGAAAATGTATAACTCATTTTTTATTGATATTGGATATAAACAGGCTTTGGAATAAATTTCATTAATTCTTCCGGATTATACAATCCATTTGGGTTGGATTTGATATCATTCTTATAGAATATTTTAAAACCTGCGAATTGTACAGGCTCTTTCTGAATGTAACGAAGCCATGTGGAACGTTTTAAAATTTTATCTCCCCAACCATCCATATCCATAACGATCTGAACTTCAGGAGTTTTTTTAATATTCATCGCATTCGTAACCATGCCTTGTGTAAAGCGGTGAACCACTAAAATTTTAGGAGGAATATTTTTATCTTTTACAAGCTTGCTTAAATAATCCACGGCATAATTTATATCCGCGGCATCAAATGTTCCGATTTTTTTTCCGGGGACAGCACCGGTTTTCATAGAAAATTCCGGATCAATACCTAAATGAACATTAGGCATCGACAAATATTTTTCCAGTTCCGGTATTTCTTCCTGAAGTGTACTCCAGCCAACCTGAATATCAATAAAAACCAGCCCGTTTATTTCTTTTGCCCAATTCAACATCGTATCGATCTGGTGAAATGGCATACGCATTCTTTGTTTTCCTCCATTACTTTGAGCAGTAACGGCCACATAATGTAACGCAGGCATTACAGGAATGGTTGTATCAGCCTGTTGCCATTTTACTAATTCTGATTTTAATTTGTTGAGCATCTCATCTTTCGGCAATTCGCCCAGGATGCCCATTTTTTTAGAATATAAATTTCCATAAAATGCAATTACACGATTGTACGGAAAAATTGCACCGTTCAAAGGCCGGGGCGCTTTGGCAGGCCAACGTCCGGTAGTGTCTCCATTTGCCATCTTCATCATACGTGCATCAAAATCTGTGGAGTCGATGGTTTGAACAGAAGATGTTATTTTTACAGTTGTGTCGGAAGCAGCTTTGTTGCCTGAGTTTGCATTTGGTTTGGTTTGGCAGGCATGGAGGTTAAAACTTATGAAAGCTAATAAGATAAGTTGACCTGTATATCGGGAAATCATATATCGAAGATATACTTACAATACATTCAATTTTATTTTTCTTTTATTTTTTTTGTTATAATATTTATAACCTTTCGTTTTAATGTTTTGAAGTTTTCAAAAAGAAGAAATAAGGTGAGGTGTTGCTTAAAACCGGAGGCCAGCGATATACTTCATTGGTATAAAATAAAAAACGGGTTTTACCTGTAGATGTGGCTTCTACTCTGTTTTTATTTTTCTGTAACTTAATTTCATTCCCTAGTTCATCAAAAATTTTAAAAGGGATACTATTGCTTTGATAGTTGAAAGTTAGTTGGGCTGGCTTTTCGGGTTGCAAAAATGCCATCTTGCTATAACTGTCAGATAGCTGTTTACTTTCTCTCTGCAATTGCATGGCATTCATTAAAATTGATTTTTTATGCAGATAGAAAAGTTGTTTTTGTGGAAAAATTACAAATTCAACAGCGTTGTTTTGAAAATAAGATAAGAATAATTTATAATGCCCTTTTGCCGGTAATTGAAAGTGGATGTATCCTTCTACATTATTCTTGTACAAAAAATTAGTTTTTATAAAAGAGTAATCATTGGCTTCACAGGCTATAATCGAAATTTTTTCAGGGGTAAAAATTTCGGTTGATTTCATTTTATAACGGATTTTCAAAACAGCAGGAGCAGACGCATAAAAATTGATGGGAAAAATATATTTTCCAAAAGCTTCTTCATCCATAGAACGTATCAAAATACTATCTGCAGAATGGCTTATGTTGTTTTTAAAAAAACTGTCATCAAGGTTGAATGGATATTGATAAAAAGGAAAAAGCGATCTGTACTTTTCAAACAATTGATCTACCTGTTTTGAATTAAAAATTTTATAGGCTGAAAAACGGTTTCCTGTTTTGTAATTCCATTTAGCAGGATCAGTGCTAAACTTCATCAACATATCATTTAATTGTGTATTGTGCAAAATGTTTTTGGAATATAAGTTCCAGGAATAGTCAAGTGTTTGGTTTGCATCAGTTGGATCCGGAGACGTATTTGTTTGAAATAAATGATAAAATTCACAGAGATAAACTACATATGCTTTTAATTGTGAAATTCTTTCCCGGATGATATTATTAACATTGGAATTTTCTGCTTCTGAAATGTAAAAAATAAATCTTCCTAATTCATCCGGCTGAAACGATTCACGGTCTTTATTAGTATTTATATGGACATCACTGAAATACCATTCGGTGAACAATTTTTGTATCGGCCCTGCTGCTTTTTCAAAATTGATACGGCAAAATTCCTTTAATATTTTTTCCGGTGAATGATAAGGTTCACTCAGAAATTTCAGAATGAAATATTGTTGAATACCGGCTGCAAATTTTGACATAGAAGTTTCATAACTCAAGCCTTCTATTTGTAAACGTTTTAAAAAATGCAACCGTGAGATATAATTTTTCATATCAAAGAAGGGCATATCCAATGACCATACACCGATGTTTAAAAAATCATATTGACTGATATTGCTTGTTTTTTTTCTCCAACGCTGCATAAGTTCAGTTGAAGTACTTACACTCTGAAATGCGTTGGGAACAACCATTACATGAACATTTGGTTCTATTTTTATAGATGGTGTATCAGATCTTTCCG
>JBKJSZ010000360.1:0-3154 GCA_046593675.1 Ferruginibacter sp. | reverse complement strand
CTGACGCGCAACAATTTCATTTCTGAAAGCCTTACCAGTTTGTGCAATACCAAAAGGAATTTTCATTCTTCCTGTTTTTTGCACGTTCAGAAAATTTACAAAAATTCCCTGTGCGGTTTCAGGACGTAAATAAATAGTATCCGAATCATCAGAAACACTTCCCATCTGTGTACTGAACATCAGGTTGAACTGGCGTACATCAGTCCAGTTACATGTTTTACCAATAGCACATTTTATTTTATTTTCTTCGATAAGTTTTTTTAAACCCGAAAGATCATCTGCTGCAAGTAATATATCCATTTTGTTGAGCAATGCTTCGCCCGATTCTTTGTCTATTGTTTCTGCATACGCTTCAATAAGATGATCAACGCGATATCTTTTATTGCTGTCTTTATTGTCAATCATCGGATCGCTGAAATTATCAACGTGCCCACTTGCCTTCCATGTTGTGGGATGCATGAAAATGGCTGCATCAATACCAACAATATTGTTATCATTGAGCTGCGTCATACTTTTCCACCATTCATCGCGCAGATTTTTTTTGAGTTGTGCACCCATTTGTCCGTAATCATACACTGCACTCAAACCATCATATATTTCGCTGGATTGAAAAATATAGCCATATTCTTTGCAATGCGCTATAAGTTCCTGGAAAGTATTTTCATTTGCCATGGGCGCAAAGATAACTGATGAAATTTTTTAAGGCAAACCAGTTTTATTGTGTAATTTTTAATTGCAAAAAGCCATATCATGAAAAAAATCATTTTATTAATTGTCGTATTTTCTATCATACATACATTAACTACTGCTCAATCTTCATTTGACAGTTCCCATTATGGCCGCAATGAGAGAGCCGGTGCATTTGTAAATATTCGTGGTTTTAATATGTATTATGAAACGTATGGTGAAGGCCAGCCGCTGCTCATCATTCATGGAAATGGGGGCTCTATCAATGATTTTTCCAATCAGATTCCCTATTTTTCGCAACATTATAAAGTGATTCTGGCAGACAGCAGGTCACAGGGAAAATCAAAAGAAACCGGTGATTCACTAAGTTATGAAATGATGGCAGATGACTTAGCGGCACTGCTAGATTTGTTGAAAATAGACAGTGCTTATGTAATAGGCTGGAGTGATGGCGGAATAAATGGATTGTTGTTAGCGATGCGGCATCCTTCAAAAGTAAAAAAACTTGCGGTGACCGGCGCTAACCTTTCGCCTGGTAAAAATGCGGTAGATGCATTTGTGGCCAATTGGGCGGGCAAAATTTATGACAGCATTTCTAAATTGCCTTCCACTCCAGAAATTAAATTCCAAAGAAAATTGTTCAGATTATTAGCAACAGAACCAAATATCAAACCTTCAGAACTCAGCAAAATTAAATGCCCTGCGTTGATCATAGGTGGAGATCATGATGTTATTCGCCCCGAACATACCTTGCTGATCTACCGATCCATTCCAAATGCCTATTTGTGGATTCTTCCCAACTCAGGACATTCAACGCCTGTTTTTTATAAAGATCAATTCAACCAATTGGTACATAATTTTTTTATGCAACCATTTAGAAAAATTGAAAAGTTTGGAACGTTTAACTGATGATGTTTACTTTTTCGATAGCGTTTAGTTTTGAAAGATCGAGGATCGTTCTGTGATGTGTTTCATCCCTGTAAAACATGGGTTTGAATTTTGCGCCGTACATAATTTCATTAAAAGTATAAGAAGACCGGGCGACTACCGTATTGCTGAACATATCATCAAATGCTTTTATAAAAATCATGATCTCACCCGAACCGTTTTTAAAATCTTCTTCCGAAAGATTATACATCGGGCTGTCTTCTGTTATGGGATGTACCAATGTCCAGCTTAAATTCATGGTATTAATTTTATCGAATTCTAAAGCAAGGGGATAAAATTTATTTATGGTTTTTCCATTTTCTTCCATCACAATTCCCGCTGTCATTTTTGCTTCTCCATCAGATAAAATGGTGTTTTTAAAAGGAGATATGCGAATCATTAATGCGGTACCCGATTTAAAAGGTGCGATCAACGCATGATCCGAAAAACGAATGAAGGCCGTTGGTTTACTGAACCGTCCATACATCAAACCGGTAGCAACCGCAAAAGTTAATAAACCAATCAAAGCTTCAAATGAAGCAATGGCAGAAGTGAGAATACCGGTAGGACTAATTCTTCCATAACCTACCGTTGTAAATGTTTGTGCACTGAAGAAAAAAGCTTCTGCAAATTTTTCCTTTTCATTATGTGTCTGCATTCCACTTAGGTGTTCTACACCTATTAAATAATATAAGCCTGCAAATACCAGATTTGCGCAGATGTAAAATCCCAGTATCACCATAAAAAAATGCAGGCGTTTCATTTTCAGCAAACTGTGAAACCAACTGTATCTTTCTAATAATCCTAATCCGGTTTTATGGGTATTTGACTCTCCGTTTTTATTCAGAAACCTTCCACCATAATTTCCTGCATTATCTCCAAAACCTGTAGTTACGGAAGCTTTCGCTTTTGGATTTATTTTTTTGAAAAAAGACATTTTTTAAAATTGTTATGAGTGTTGTGTTGTAAGTGTTGAATGATGGTTATTTTGTTTTAAGCGTTGAGTTGTGGTAATGAACGAAGTATGTATTTGATGTTATAACTGAAAAAATATTTTGACCTTTAACGACTCATTTTTATGGATCTCACATTCACCATTAAACAATCAAATCTCAAATCTCCACATCATTCAACATTCAAAACTTATCACTCAAAAAAATGAATTCATTGCACTCAAAACAATATTTTATCATTTCAACTTTTCGTTACTTTGGTGTCTATCGCTGTCGCGTAAAGTTTTCTTTTCTATATTTTTTTGAAAGGCTTCTGTAAGATCTACACCTGTTTGATTTGCTAAACACATCAATACCCATAATACATCCGCCATTTCATCTCCTATATCTTTTCCTTCATCGGTTTTTTTAAAAGATTGCTCACCGTATGTTCTTACTATCAATCTTGATAATTCTCCCACCTCTTCCATTAATATTCCAAGGTTGGTTAATTCACTGTAATATTTTACGCCGATGGTTTTGATCCATGTGTCTACAGATTGTTGCGCTTCTTCAATTGTCATTATACTTTATTTTTTGAATCAATG
>JBKJSZ010000307.1:0-4471 GCA_046593675.1 Ferruginibacter sp. | reverse complement strand
GGAAATGCACTTAGAAGAGTGTTACTTAGTTCTCTGGAGGGTTATGCCATTGTAGGAATAAAAGTTGAGGGTGCAGAACATGAATTTGCAACGTTGAAAGGTATTACAGAAGATGTTACAGAGATCATTCTCAATTTAAAGCAGGTTCGCTTTAAAATGAAAGTTGATCATGAGGTGAATGTGGAAAAGGTTAACTTATCTATCAAAAATAAAACAGAATTCACTGCCGGTATGATTGGAGAAGCGTCTCCTGCATTTCAGGTTATGAATCCTGAATTGTTGATCTGCACTATGGATTCAAGTGCTAAGTTAGATATTGAGATCACTATCGGAAAAGGTCGTGGTTACGTTCCTGCAGAAGATCATAAAGAAAAAAGTTCTCAGTTTGGATATATCCCGGTTGATGCTATTTACACACCGATCAAAAATGTAAAATACCTGATAGAAAATACCAGGGTGGAGCAACGCACGGATTTCGAAAAACTAATCATGGATGTTCTTACTGATGGTACAATTCATCCGGAAGAAGCTGTTAAGCAGGCAAGCCGTATTCTTATACAGCACCTGATGATCATCACCGATGAAAACATTACTTTCGATACTAAAGAAGATAAGAAAGAAGATATGGTTGATGAGCAAACTTTGCAACTTCGCAAAATGCTTAAAACACCGTTGGAAGATCTTGACCTGTCAGTTCGGGCATTCAATTGCCTGAAAGCAGCTAAGATCAATTCTTTATCTGAACTCGTTCAATACGAACAGGAAGATCTGATGAAATTCAGAAACTTCGGACAAAAATCATTGTCTGAAATTGATTCTGTTCTTCACGACAGAGGTCTAAGCTTCGGAATGGATCTGAGCAAATTGAAATTAGACGATGAGTAATAAATGAGTAAATGTGAAAATTTGCAGATGTGCAAACGATCGCATAAATAGTATAGTTCTTTAACCTGCACATTTGCACATTTGCATATCTGCACATTCAATAATCGCCTGTAATTCCTGACACGGTACAGGTTTAAAAAAAAGTCAAATGAATCACGGTAATAAAAAAAATAACCTCAGCAGAACCGCTTCTCACAGAAAAGCATTGCTGATGAACTTAGGTTGTCAGTTGATCACGTACAAACGCATCACTACAACATTGGCTAAAGCAAAAGCGCTGCGTACTTACATTGAGCCACTGATCACTAAAACAAAAGCAACGGCTTCTAAAGAGTTGATCATGCACAATCACAGAATTGTATTCAGTCATTTGAATGATAAAGCGGCGGTTAAAGAATTATTTACTGTTGTAGCGCCTAAAGTAGCGGGTCGCCCGGGTGGGTATACCCGTATCATTAAATTAGGCGCCAGGGTAGGTGATAATGCAGAAATTGCCATGATTGAGCTGGTTGATTTCAATGAGATCTACGGTAAAGGCATTGAAAAAGCAGTGGCAGCAGAACCGGTTAAGAAAACACGTCGTGCCGGTGGTGCAAAGAAAAAAACTACAGAAGAAGGAACTACTGATGCTCCAGCAGCAACAGAAACTCCGGAAGCATAATTTTATTTTTTATGAATTTGAAAGCCCTGATTTGTTCAGGGCTTTTTTTATTGAATTCAATCCTTACAACCTAACAGGTCTGCTCATATTGGGTGAAATTAAAAATTTATATTACATATTTTTTTACGCCAAAAACATAAAACTTCTATCACTTTATTAAATCTCTTAAAAACCAAATAAAAACAAACACAAAAAATAATAATAGTTCTGATAAATGCAAATAGTATTTCTCCTATCGGCATCGTTGGATGCAAAAAATCTTTTTTAAAATGGTAATAAAAATGCAAAAATGAGAGCAAAAAAGAAAAAAGAAATCAGACTTCTTAAAAAAGAAATAGTTATAGTTATATAAATCTTGAAAATAGAATCAATCATACTTTATTTTAAATGACTCATCAACGAACAAACCGATTTTCAATATAGAATAAATTTTTTTTGAATAATTATACAAAAGCCCTGCATTTGGTAACGCTTATATTAGCGGAAGGGAAAGTTGTCTTCTATATATTTTTTTAACTCAAAGCTGATGTTGTTAAAAATAATCATTAGCTCAATAAAAGTTGACGAGGTTGAATTTGTATGCCCCGATTCTTTATCTGAGGTAGGCGAAGGCTCCATCATCATAGGGGAAGATTCATTTTGGTTTATTTTATTCAAAATGATTGTTCTGTCAATTAAAGTAAATGTGTAATTGTTTTTTGTGACTTCGTTATTATTGGATTTCATTAAACTCTTAGCAGCAAATTTTTCTATAAATTTATTTAAGCTTTCTTCATTTTGATTTTCATTAAATAATTTGATTGCGATTGTTTTGTTTTTAATATCTGAAAAAATCAAGAAGCGGTTAAAATAAAGATTTTCATATTTAAACATTGTATCGGTAGCGACATACTTTTCAATCGCATAAATTTTTCCGATAATTTTATTTTTTTCATTTTTGATATCAAGTTGAGAGGCATAGTGAATTTGCTTGAATTTTTGAAATATCTGAATAGCGTTGTATTGTATATTTCCATCTTCATATATACTTTTATCTTTTTCAATAATATTTTTAAAGAACAATTCTTTTGCAGATGTATTTCTATTAACTGTATCAAATAAGATTGCATAATAGCGTTGACCAAAACTGGGCAGTATTATAAACAGTGTAAAAATAATTGTTAGGATTTTTCTCATTTTTTAGAAAATTTCAATTTTATTATTTGTCAACACGAGGAATTTCTTTAAGTCCAAAATACTCAAAAACTCCAGTTCCTTTCATTTTAAGATAATTACATCCCGTTTCATCGTTACATTCGCCCGTGTAAATTGCAAATTTCCAACGAACTATTGGAGATTGCGCATAATAGAGACCCGTTCCAATTTTCAAAAAGTGCGAAACGGCGAAAATTATTGTTGAAACCCCCAAAAGAAAATAAAAAAGTTTTTTACAATTCATATAATTAAATATTGCGGATGAGAAGCTTTTGCAAAGTCGTCAGCCCGGAACCGCTGCTAAATTTATAAATAAAAGCACATAGTTTATTCTATTGCTTGATGTTATTCGTCGGCTGGAACTGAAGTTGAATAGCGAACAAAAAGCTGAGAATATATTCGTAACCCCGCCATATGGCCAAACCGCCTGATGTGCGTTCGTTTTTCTTTCTGTCAAACGATGTAGTTTTAATTCTTATACTCTTGTAAATCATTAAATCTGTCCCACATTGTAAGTTAAAGAAACCAAACCTGTTGAAAATGTTTTTGTATCAACCAATGTAAGATTAATTCTAGCTTTAATGTTATTGAATAAAGGCTTGCCGCCGCCAAGTAAAATAGGATGAACAGCTAATGATAGTTCGTCAACCAATCCTAAATTCAATAAAGATGTTGTAAGTCCTGCACCCCCAAAAAGCCAAATATCTTTTCCCTCTTCCTTTTTAATTTCTTGAACTTGAGTTTTTATGTCACCATTTATTAATGTCGCCCCTTCTTTTACTTTGTCCAATGTTGTTGAAAAAATATATTCTTTAAATTTTGGAAATCCTGCACCGCCGCCTTTCCTTCTTAAGGACATTTCATATGTTTTCCTCCCAACAAAAACGGTGTCAACACGTTTGAAGAAAGTTGAAAGCCCATAATCTTGGTCAGTAAAGCACCAATCATATTCTCCATTCGCACCCTCAATGAAGCTGTCTAAGCTAACCGCAAGTCCTAATATTACTTTTCTCATAGTAGGGTCTTTTTAAAATGAGCACAACTTTTAAATATACGCAATCTATCTACCTATTTTATTAACGTGATAACAATAACGAGTTAGTAGATGGCTAATGACAAAACCTACAGCAATGGATTTACTTATAATATTCTAATACAAATTTTTCCGGATCGTCTGGTGTAATAACAATTTTGTCATTGTGTGTGTTTATCAAAACAGCGTGGTCACGGCGTGTTGCATACCAGGTCATCCGGCCTAGTTTAGTGTTGGTGAATCTTCCAAAATATCCAAATAAACCGCTAACTCCGAATATCCGAAACGACCAACGAAGTTTTTCTTTTCCTATCAATTCCGTACAATTGATTTCAGTTTTGTCAATATGAATATTACCCACCAGTCTATGAACAATAATTTGTGTTTTTGTAATACTATAGCTGATCGGTCTGAAAATAAAAACTCCGAAAAATATTATTAAACAACCCACTGTTGTATAAATTGGAAAGGCACGTCCCTCGTCTGTAATTATAGAATATTGACCAATAATTAGCGTCGCAAATAAAATGGTTACGCCAATTGTAACTCCTTTCGCCAGATTGTCTAAGGATGCCTTGTATTTCATAATACTTACAAATATTTTTTCTTCGGAAATGCTACTGCCATTAAAAATACAAATCTATTATCACCATATTTTTATCTCCTTTTTAATGGCTCTGTTTCCATATAAGGGAATT
>JBKJSZ010000221.1:0-3139 GCA_046593675.1 Ferruginibacter sp. | reverse complement strand
CTTCCGGAATGAAAAACGGAAGTTTCGACTGGAAAGATAAATACAACATCTGGAGTGGAGTGATTGGTGGATTCTTTTTAGCGCTGAGTTATTTTGGGACCGATCATAGCCAGGTTGGGAGATACTTGACAGCAAAGGATACTGCGGCAAGCCGAAAGAGTTTATTGATGAATGGATTGGTAAAAGTACCAATGCAGTTTTTTATTTTATTAACAGGTGTGTTGATATTCTCCTTTTATCTGCATTATAAGGCGCCTGTGTATTTTGATGATGCCCGAAAAGCCATTGCGGAACAATCATCTTTTGGTGTACAATTAAAAACGATTGAAAATGATTACCAGCTTGCATTGAACCGCAATGATGAATTGGTGGCAGATAAAAAACGTGCTGAATACCAGTTGATATTAAAAAGCGCATTAGGCACTAAAGATGTAAATGATAATAATTATATTTTTTTACGTTTCGTAAAAGATCATTTGCCTGTTGGTTTGGTAGGTTTATTATTTGCCGTTATTTTTCTGGCGGCATGGGGAAGTATTGCTGCTGCTTTAAATTCCCTGGCTGCCTGCACAATGGTAGATTTTCATCAAAAATTTTCAAGGAAAGAATGTACACCGTTGCAAGAATATAAAGCTTCTCAATGGTACACGTTTACATGGGGAATTATCTCTATTATCATAGCCATGTTTGCACATAATATTGGAAACAGTTTAATTGAAACCGTAAATATTTTAGGCTCTTTATTTTATGGAGCTATACTGGGGATTTTTCTCGTGGCATTCTGGATAAAACATATTCATGCGAATGCAGTATTTTTAGCTGCTTTAATTACAGAATTAGGTGTGATTTTGATTTATAAATCAGATGTGATTTCTTTTTTATGGTTAAATGTAATTGGAGCAGGCGGTGTAGTATTGCTGGCATGTATACTTCAATTAATAATGCCGATCAGAAAAAAAATAATGCTTTAGAATTATAAGTTTCATATGGCCGGATATGATCACGGGGTAAATTAAAATACCAAAAGAAATTATGAAATTATTACAACACACACGCATAACGTTCGCCATTTATGACTGCAGGAAAATTGAATTACTGCTGCCTGGCTGTGTTATAAATTTGCGCGTGGCTTAATGTCTCTAACCGCTGTCGGATGTAGAATAAAAAGTGGTGATTATTTGTTCATAAACCCTACATTTAGCTACGCTCATGTTAGCTGAGACTTTTTACAACAAAAGTTTCAAACAATACTGATTTTAATTTTGAAATTTCTTTATCAGACAATTCGCCAAATCTTTTTGTTATTCTTTGTCTATCCACAGTTCTAATCTGATCAACCACTATCTATGATAAAATGATGGGTCATTGGAAATGGTATTTTCCTGATGGAACTCTACATGCCGAAATTTACTTTACTGATAATGATCAAACCTTTTACTTTTTTTATTACAGGGATCAAAAAATGGATTAGGTGATAATTTAATTATTACAAAGCTTTTGCTACATTTCAGGTTGGACATTCAAACCCCACCTACAACCTATGCAGCTAATGGTCCTCAACCTAACAAGTCTTCGGTTAGGATGAATTACTAACTGCCTTTATTTAATACGACGGTTTTTGTCACCATACCTTTTGTCACCATTTAATTTTGGTGACAGCTTTCGTGGTGACAAAATTTTGAAGTCACACTTGATGTTCGATAAATAAGGTAGTCATATGTAAGATTGAACTGTTTGCGCTGAAAAGACATCATTCAATATCCAAAAAATATATTGCATATTTTTAAATTATATGTTTAATAACTTTTACAAAATATATTTTAACTTTTACGGTTGTTAACGTTTTATTTCATACCCAACATAAAAGGTTTTATATCCACTTCTTTTAAATATGACGTTTTTTGTATCCATTGTTTTTGTATCCATTTTATTTTGGCTACAACTAATGTGGTTACAATTTTGAATTAACTCTTGATGTCTGAAAAATAAGGGAGTAACAAGTTTGATAAGAATTTTCCAAAATTGCATTCCTATATAAATCCCCAGTTTGATTTAAATTATAGAACCTCAGCTTGCGTAAGAACTACTGTACAAGTGAGTGACACAACGGTGCTGATTGGAATACAAAAGTTGGTGGCATAAAAAAACCGCCAACGAGGGCGGTTCTCCAATTATTTAAATAATTATTTTAATTTCTTTAATAATTCTTTATTCATTTTTATGTAATCATCATTTTTATCTTCTGTGGCCAGTTCAAGAGATTTATTTGCGCTTGCCATGGCTCCGCTTTTGTCGCCCATTTCCTGCTGAATTTTTGCTTTATACAACCAAACCCAATAAGCTTTTGCATTTTCGTCCGTTGCTTTATTGGCATATTCTAAAGCCTTAGGTAAATTTTTCTCATACTCATTATAAAATTGTGTTGCCTGCCAGTAAGGTTTCTTTTCATTTTTCATGGCTGCTTCAATTTCCGCTTTCAATTTATTTTTGATGTTCACTGTCATAGGGATAGAAACCATTGTATTTTCCCAACACATTTGCAAATCACCGCTTTCAGGTTTTAAGTTGGCAAATCCCATAGTGAAGTTCTCTACATAATTTTTCATTTTAGATTTTGGAACATTAATTCTGATGACGTCGTCAGTTTCTGCGTAACCTGCCGTGCCCCAGTTATTCACGCCTTTATTCAAAATGATCGTCCAGTTTTCAGCACCTGGAATGGTATAAAAGGCATAGGTTCCGGTATCAATGGATTTATCCATTATTTGTACAGGCTGCGAAAATTTTATCAACGTTGCAGCATTGGCGCCTGTACGCCATATCTTATCGAAAGGAACAAGGTCTCCAAAAATCTTTCTCCCTTTTGCAGCAGGACGCGAGTACGTTAATTCGATAGTGCCTGTTCCAAAATCCTGACGGATCATCTGAGTAGGAGAAGGCTGAGGCATTTTAACCTGGCTAAAATTTACAAATGCCACCAGCATGAGTGTTAAAAATAAAATTGCTTTTTTCATTTTGATGATTTTAATTATTGAAAATATACTTTGACTGTTTGGTAAAATAAACCCGGATTTATAAATTGATGTTGGTTTCCTTTTTCAGAATATCCCTGTAAACCGAATAAGCCTGCGGCATTTCC
>JBKJSZ010000216.1:0-2965 GCA_046593675.1 Ferruginibacter sp. | reverse complement strand
GTTTATCGAAATGTGAAATTTTGATAGCGGGGTCACCATGCAAATTAATTTCTTCCAGATGAATTCTTGTGAAGAAATCAAGATTAGTCAAATTACCGCCAAGATCTGCCACTACTTTTTTAATCTGGTTTCCAACGCTATTTCCATACATCGTTTTACCAAAAGCTGTATAAAAACTGGTGTTGTAGTAATTCAAAAATGGTGGAACACCAAAGTGTGTATCTGCAAGAAAGCCAATACTGCCACGTTGGTTGGCCAATACATATTTTTCTGACAGCGTCATATTACCGGATAATCGCAACGGATCGAAAACATAAAAGTTTCCGGCACTGCAACCGCTCACATTAAAAAATGGATATTTACCCTGGTTGTTATATAATTCCGGGCTGCTCAGATTGAATTCAAAAGTATTGGCGGACGAATGCCCGAAGTAACCGATGAAACTTAAACCTTCTGCAAATAAATCCTGTATACGCTGGCCGCTGGCCTGTTGTATGGCACCTGTTGAAGTTTTAGTAAAAGTTTCTACAAACCCACCGTACAGAGTATCTTCGGCAATAGCTTTATACCCGTTCATATATACACGGAATGTTTCACTTTCACCACTTTCTTTACCACCGGCAACATGGATCATATTTTTCATCCAGGCCTTTCCACTTATAGTAGAATTAGGCGTTTGTTGTGCCTGATCATATTGTTTTACTTTTTGAAGATAATATCCCAGCTCCGTTCCATTAACTGCGGCAATACGGCCTATAGGAACCAGTGGCGTTACGGTACCCGGTTCTGAAGCTAACAAAACATCTGAGGCAGGCCAACCGAAAGGTTGTACAAGATCCAGACGATCAGTCAATACATTGTTTTCGTTTTTACGATGTTCCATGTAATTGATTCCACGGCCAATTATTAAGACATACTCTGGTTTTGTAACAAAATTCCGGTCCGCAAATCTGATAAAATCCCTGATAGCAGCCGGATGTTTCTTAATACCAAAACTGAATTGATCATTCAATTCGTCTACTTCATACACTTTTGTATTAAAACTTCCTCCCGGTGTACTGGACCGGTATAATTTATAATCATTTACATTATTTACACCACTACCATCATTATATAAAGAAGGATGTGTGATGATCATATAGGTTGACTGCTGGGCAACATCTGAGAAATTAATAAAATTTCTGGTGGTGAATCCAGTTATGTTGAGCACATTATTAACCTCCTGATTTACCAGCATGAATTTTCTGAGCGGATCAGTTGAAGGTGGTAAAACAAATTTCACTTTGGTAGCCGTTGATATATCCCCTACATAACGGTTGCCCGTATTCATATCATATAATACGGGAGCAACTGAACCATAAGCAAAATTGTCAATAACTAAATAATTACCTGTTGAAGAAGCCGAGAGTTCAAAATAAAAGTTCTTTTTATTATTGAAATTAAAAGTAGCTGGATAAGTAATTCCTAAAGAGGCCACCACAATTCTATCGGTTGTAATACTCGAGTTTCCATTTACAGAAAGGATAATTTGCTGTGGATTTAACATCAGCGAAAGCGGAAGATTATCTACCGTAATTTTCTTTGCCGTGAAAAAATTCATTGGCTGATCCACCACCAAAGTATTGTAAATTTTAACCCTAAGATTTCTGGTATTAGGAGCGCTCCCGAATGCATTTACACGAAGTGATAAACTATTCGGAGGACCAGCCGTGTAAATATTCAAGTTAAAAAATTCCTGGAAAAGATCACAACATGGATAGGCCTCTGTACTTGTCCAGCCTTCCCCTACATCATAGGCAGAAGAATAAATATATTCTCCAAGAGGTTCTGCCCGACCTCTACATATCTGTGTTTTAAAAAACATATCCACCTTACGCATAAAATAAGCATCCGGTGACATAGTACCGGGCGCATTGTTAGCCGTATTGTTGTACCTCAGATTATTGGCTGATTCTGTAACCGTAAGAAAATAAGCAGCCGTATCCGTTTCTAAACTATATCGATCGTTCAGTTGATCGCCAGATACTCTGTATAATTCTTTATCAGGTTTGCCATCATTCATTTCTCCCCAGAACTCAATGTAATCTGATGTGCCTAAAATTCCTGTTGCAACCGAAGTGTAAATCCTTATCTCTTTTCCGTTCCGCCACAACTGAAATTTTTCTGCAGCCACACCCGATAATCCGGCAGCAGCCAGAGTGGGTTGACTTATCCTGCATAATGTATCAGCACCAAGTCTGAATTTATAATACGTTTTCGTATAATCGATCCAGCTGTTATTTAACTGCGCCGAACAAACTGTGGTGATCAATAATAAAACAGGTAAAAATATTTTCTTCATCATAATGATGTATTAATCTTCTTTGCTTTTGAAATTAATTCTGATAGAAAAAACGTGTGTAAACAACGGATTAGACTGGTTGGCTAAATTGGAAAAAGCATAATCAATATTTACATTATTGATTTTAAATCCTGCCCCTAAACTAGGCTGATAGATCCACACTTTTTTCTGATTTAATGTATCGCCATCCGCTAATGCTTTTTGAAAATTAGTGATGCCCGCTCTCACAAAAAAAGTTTCTTTCAAAGAAGCTTCCAGTCCTAATTGCGGATCAACACTTACCGCATCTGTAGATAAAACTGTGTTTCTTTTTCCATCAAAAGTTAGATTGGCATTCAATTCTGCCAGTAATTTAACCTTTTCAGATATCCTGAAATCATATCCTCCTCCAATTACTAATCTTGGTGCGGTTAATTCTGTGGATCGCACCGGAATATCATTGTTGGTGAGGTATAACACTTCTTTTTCTTTCTCACTGAATTTAAATGTCCATGCATTGAAAGTACTGGTTAGGTCGCGGGCTACAATTCCAAATCTCCATTTGTCTCTTTTCATTTGAATACCGGCATCCAGCCCGAAGCCGATAGCAGAAGCAAATTTTCCAACTTTTCTATAAATGATTTT
>JBKJSZ010000160.1:0-4444 GCA_046593675.1 Ferruginibacter sp. | reverse complement strand
ATGAAAGCGATTATGAATGAACTGGAAAAAAATCGCGACGTAATTTTATTTATAGATGAAATTCACACGATTGTAGGCGCAGGTGGAGCAAGCGGTTCATTAGATGCTTCCAATATTTTTAAACCGGCTCTGGCACGTGGAGAATTACAATGCATTGGTGCATCAACATTGGATGAATACCGTATGCATATTGAAAAAGATGGTGCATTAGACAGACGTTTTCAAAAAGTAATGGTAGAACAACCTTCTGTTGAGGAGGCCATTGAAATTTTGAACAACATTAAAAATAAATACGAAGATTATCATAACGTAACGTATAGTAAAGAAGCCATTGATGCCTGCGTTAAATTAAGCGACCGTTATATGACCGATCGCTTATTGCCCGACAAAGCCATTGATGTTCTGGATGAAGTAGGTGCCAGAAAACATATAAAAAATATCAATGTTCCTGAATCTATTCTTGATTTGGAAAAAAAGATTGAAGATATTAAACAGGAGAAAAATAAAGTAGTAAAGAGCCAGAAGTTTGAAGAGGCAGCTTCTTTACGTGATACAGAAAAACGTTACCAGGAACAACTGGAAAAGGCAAAAATAGACTGGGAAGAAGAAAGTAAACACAAACGATTCCCGATTGAAGAAGAAGATATTGCTGAAGTTGTTTGTATGATGACCGGTATTCCTGTTCAAAGAATGGTGCAGGCAGAAACAGATAAGCTCCGCAGAATGGGAGATGATCTTAAAGGTGCGGTGGTTGGACAACAGGACGCCATTTCTAAAGTTGTAAAAGCCATTCAGCGTAACAGGGTTGGGTTGAAAGATCCTAAAAAACCTATTGGTTCTTTTATTTTCCTTGGCCCAACAGGAGTGGGTAAAACAGAATTAGCCCGATCTCTTGCACGCCATATGTTTGATAGCGAAGATGCGCTCATCAGAATTGATATGAGTGAATACATGGAAAAATTCACAGTTAGCAGATTGATTGGAGCGCCTCCGGGTTATGTTGGTTATGAAGAAGGAGGACAGTTAACAGAAAGAGTGAGACGTAAACCATATAGTGTAATTCTGCTTGATGAAATAGAAAAAGCTCATCCGGATATTTATAATATTTTATTGCAGGTGCTGGATGATGGTCAGTTAACGGATGGTCTGGGTCGTAAAGTGGATTTTAAAAATACTATGATCATCATGACGTCTAACATTGGTGCACGCCAGTTGAAAGACTTCGGAGATGGGGTTGGATTTGCGACAGCAAATCGACAGGAAAATACAGAGGAAAATAATAAAGCCATCATTGAAAAAGCATTAAAACGGACTTTCAGTCCTGAATTTCTAAACAGGATTGATGATGTAGTGATATTTAATTCTTTAAGTAAAGAAAATATTTTTGAAATCATAGATATCCTGATGAAAGGTGTAATGAATCGTTTGAAAAATCTGGGATTCTCTTTAGAACTCACCGATGAAGCAAAAGATTTCGTTGCTGAAAAGGGATACGACAGCCAATTTGGTGCTCGTCCTCTTCACAGGGCTATTCAAAAATATATAGAAGATCCACTGGCAGAAGAAATCTTAAATATGACCATTAAGCCAGGTGATATTATGGTGGCTGAACTGGATAAAGAAGCACAGAAATTAAAGTTTAAATTAAAAGAAGAACCAAAGAAGAGAGAGAAAAAATCTGAAGCTTAAAGAAAAAAAAGAAAGCCCTGGATCATAAGTTCAGGGCTTTCTTTAAGTGATGGTTTCATCTTTTATTTTTCTATAATTATTTTTTTAGTTGTGGTAAAATTTTCATGAATGAATTTAATAAAATAAATACCAGATGCTAAATTTGCTGTTTGTGTTACGGCAATATTTTTCGCATTTTTTAAAAATATTTTTTCTGAGAAAAATATTTTTCCGCTCGCGTCTATTATACTGTATTGTGTAGTTCCTGCAGGTATTTCCATCCAGATATTTCCTTTCGATGGAACCGGAAAAACCTGTATGTTTTCCACCAGATTGTTGATGGATACTACAGAACTTATTTTTTCACGGCCGTTTTCATCGGTAATTCTGATTCTATAAAAAAGCATTCGTGGGAATTCGTTAAATCCTGAATGGAGGTATGAATAGGTTTCATCACCTGCATGGCCGTTCCCATCCATTGAGCCAACTGCATTAAAAAGTGTTCCATCGGTGCTGTATTCAATCTGAATGGTTTTTGCATATTGATTGTTTTTTATTTGCCATTGAATAGAAATTCCATGTACGTTTTTAATTGCTTCAATAGAATTGATCTGCATATCCAGTACAAGACAAACCGGATCATATATAATTTTTATAGAATCTTTAGAATAAACCGGGCAACTGCTGTGCAATTGATGGTTCACATAATATGTGCCTGCTGAATTAATATTGATCGTTGTGCCTACATTAGAGCCTACAATATTTCCATTTGGAGTGCTCCAGGTATAAACAGATGAACTATTAGCATTATAAGCTGTGAGCGGTACAGTTGGCATTGATCCGCAGAAATATATAAGATCTGAATAAGCATCAACCACAGGATAATCAAACAAGCGGAAAGGCGCCACAAAATCTTTTAACTCCGCAGAAAAAGATGTGGATGACCTTGTTTTAACCATCACTCTTCTAAAAGGAGAACCGCATACATTTGATGAATACGAAGCAGGATCTAAACCGAGTTTCGACATATTAACTGAAAATTCCATAAACTGCCTTGCAACATAATTGGTGGTCATACTGTTATCGCCAAGTATTAAAGAAAACGGTCCTGCCCACACATTATTGCCACTTTGTAAACCTGTATAAAAATCACCGGAAGTTAATGGAGCTATGCTTGCATAGCCGTAAGCAGCGGTACTACCGTCTCCGTCAAATTCTGTTCCCCATCTGAATTGAGTAGGAGTAATGCTCAAAGCAGATCTTTTTACCCAGATGCGGGCTTCTATCATTGTTAAGGAAGAGCTACCGTATTCGGCACTGAAAATAATATCACCTGGTGTAAGAATATTTCCGGATGCATCAAAACTCCAGGCTGTATGTCCTGCATTTGGACCATAATTATTGAAAGTTCTGGTGGTACGGTTGTAATAAAAATCGGTTTGATATAATTCGAAATCAAAATATCGGTTACCGGTTGTATTTTCAATTGATACTCCGCCAAATAACCATAAAGAATCTGTGGGATTCGGACCTGCTCTTCTTACATGTGTGAATACATCCAGCAAATCATTTTTATCAGGAATGCTTTGTGAAACAGGACAACTCCAGTTCACAGGACTCATCCCGTTTTTATTACTTCCTGATGCAAAAATGGTTGAATCATTTCCATGAAAATCACGATGAAAAACGGCATCTATCATTAGTCTGTTACTAAGCACAGAAAAAGGATTTTGTTTCATCAATCTTGAAAATGTTTGAGTGCGGCTGGATACATTAGAAGTGTACCTGGCAACGATGGCAGCAGCGCCCGTTGTATCAATAATATTTTGTCCTGCACCGGAAGAATTTAAATACCAATCATCCCCGGCGGCCGTTACAAGGCTGTTGAAATAATTTGCCCTCAGATCTGCATCTACACCAAAATTTGCTTTTGTTGCCGATGTAATAATTTGCGCATACGAAATCGCCGGGAAGAATATTATAAGTAAAATTGTTTTCATCAGGGTGGTTTTGTTAACGGCTCACAATACGTATCGTGCAGATATCAGAACAGATGACAGTTCCATTATTCATATTAGCGAATATGCGATAATACATAGTGCCGGGAAGAACGGAAGGCTCTTTGAACTGCTGCATTTTATTACGTTCATTTCGCACGTTTCCTTTATTGATCCACACAGAATAACGGTCGGTTGGGTCTTCATACGTGGATTCAATTCGGTAATCGGAAACATTCTGAGCATTACTCATACTCCACAAAAGCATAATTCCATTTCCTTGACGGTGGCCATGTAATGAGGTGAAAGTGGAATTCTGCTGTGGTGCACTTTGGAAAGCGGCTTTTTCCATGGAAGGCGTTAAAGCCACAGTGGTTAATGATAACGAAAGTGCAATAATGACTGGCATTCTCATAGTAGAAAATTTTAAAATTTAAAATATCCGGCTATATAGGGATGGCCGTGGTCAGGTAGTAGGTTGGACAGTTAATACTGCTAAACGGGAAAGTGTAAGTTGTAACATAATATAAAACACGAAAGTTGTATTTTTATTGTGTGGTAGCAGCAAATATTTTTATTTTTTGTGGATTAGCTGATTATCAATACTTAAGAAAATGAAATCTATTATTATTACAATCGATGGCTGGTCTTCCTGTGGAAAAAGTACACTGGCCCGCCAATTAGCCCGTGAATTAGGGTATTTGTATATTGATAGTGGTGCGATGTATCGTTCTATTACTTTATTTTTCTTAAGAAATTATATTGATTGGCATGACGTG
>JBKJSZ010000136.1:0-4462 GCA_046593675.1 Ferruginibacter sp. | reverse complement strand
CGAAAGTTCCCTGTACCTATATAGCAGACGGGCATCATCGTGCGGCATCTGCAGCAAAGGTTCGGAAACAATTAGGACCTAAAGTATCTGAAAGTGCCTCTTATTTTTTAACCACCTTATTTCCTGCAAATCAATTGCAGATCATGGACTATAATCGTGTGGTAAAAGATTTGAATGGTTTCAACGTTGAAAAATTTGTATCCAGATTGAACGATAAATTCATTGTTGAAAAATCGGATAACCCTGTGAAACCCGAAGCCCTTCACGAATTTGGAATGTATATAGATAAACAATGGTATAAATTAATAGCGAAAGAAGGCACTTATCATTCTGATCCTATTGGAATTTTAGATGTGACCATTCTTCAGGAAAATATTCTTCTCCCACTATTGAATATAAAAGATCAAAGAACAGATACCCGTATTGATTTCATTGGAGGAATACGGGGACTGGAGGAACTGGAGAAAAGAGTGAAAAGTGGTGAAATGGCCATTGCCTTCAGTTTATACCCGGTAAGTATTCACCAGTTGTTTGATATATCCGACAGTGGAAATGTAATGCCTCCGAAAAGTACCTGGTTTGAGCCCAAACTCAGAGATGGTTTACTCACACATCAGTTGGATTAATTTATTAAGGCGTTTCAAACGCCTTTTTTAATTTTACTTTATGCGATTATTATTTTCCTTATTGTTTATTGGTTTTATTATAACTGCATCGGCTCAAACATATGAATCCGATATTGCCAAAACATTTATGCGCCAGGGAGATTATGCAAATGCTATTGTGGTTTTAAAAAGATCGAATGAAGAAAATCCTGCTAACCTGGTAATAGCCAAAGACCTGGCACTTTGTTATTATTTTCAAAAAGAAAATGCAAAAGGTATTGCAGTGATGCAACCATTTCTGGATGCCGTACAAGCTGATGACCAATGTTACCAGATCACGTGTAATATGCTTCTGGCGAATAATCAGAAAAAAGATGCAGAAAAATTATATAAAAAAGGAATAAAAAAATTTCCACAAAGCGGTGCGCTGTATAATGACCTTGGCGAATTGATGTGGATACAACAGGATTTTTCTGCAATCAGATTATGGGAAAAGGGAATCGAAAAAGATCCTTCCTTTCCAAAAAATTATTACAATGCGGCCCGGTATTATTATTTATCAACCGACAAAGTCTGGGGATTGATATATGGAGAAATATTTGTAAATCTGGAACCCAATACACAACGTTGTTCTGAAATAAAAGAAATTTTATTAGAAGGATATAAAAAATTATTTACAGATACAAATATGGGTATTCTTAAAACAAAAAATGAATTTGTAAAAGCCTATTTACAGACTATGCAACAACAGGGAACCGTTGCTTCGGAAGGAATTAATACGGAAAGCCTCATTATGATCAGGACACGATTTATTTTAAACTGGACTGAAACTTTTGCATCCAAATTTCCATTTAAACTATTTGATTTTCACAAACAATTATTACAGGAAGGTTTATTTGAAGCTTATAATCACTGGTTGTTTACCAACAGCGTTAATTTACCTGCTTACCAGAATTGGATCAATACGCATGTAACAGACTATAAAAATTTTGATCAGATACAGAAGGCCCGCATTTTCAGATTTCCTGCAGGTCAATATTATAATAAATAGTTTAATGTTGAAACATTGATTTAAAAATTTCTTATCTTCATGTTTCAAAAAATGAAATATATGAACAGATTAATTTTATTAGCCGCAACCATGTTTTTAATAACCTCGTGCAATTCGCTTAAGGGTGATAATGCTGAAACAAGTGAAAAGCAGGAAGCTGCCTCCACTGCAGGGTTATCGTATAATATTGATTCTACATCAACGATTACATGGACCGGCAGCAAACCAACTGGTCAACATACGGGTACATTCAAGGTAAATGGCTCGCTTGCAATAAATGAAAACAATTTAACGGGTGGTTCTTTTGATATTGACATTCATTCTTTAAAAAATCTGGACCTGAAAGAAGAAGATGGAAAAAGTAAATTAGAAGGCCATTTAAAAAGCCCTGATTTTTTTGATGTAGAGAAATTTCCCAAAGGAACATTTGTTATCACTGCTGTTGATACATTTAGTGCAGACAATTCTGATAAATCAGGATTGGCAAATGCAACACACAGAATAAAAGGAAATCTAACATTGAAAGACAGTACAAAAAATATTTCTTTCCCTGCACGTATAATCATTGAGGGAACTAAATTTACGGCAGAAGCAAATTTCAACATAGACAGAACACGTTGGGGGATGAACTATAAAGGACCAAATAATCCGCAGGATTGGTTCATCAGCAAAGAGGTAAATCTTAAGCTGAACATCAGCGCTTCAAAGCAATAAACATATTCCGGGATAACATTCAGCCATCTTAAAAGGATGGCTTTTTTTTTATACCTTAGATATCTATCAAAGTGTAGCGTATGAATGAGCAATCCAGGATCTTCGATTTTTTATATCACCAGTTAGCACATAATCCAAAATCTGATATGTTTGGCGCCAAAGAAAATGGCATCTGGGTTTCTTACAGTACACAAAAAACAGCGGAGCTAACTAATAATTTATCAGCCGGTCTTTTAAACCTAGGTATTAGCGGCAATGCTATGACCGTTGAAACGCAGGATAAAGTGGCCATCATTTCCAGGAACAGGCCAGAATGGTTGATGTTAGATATGGCTTGTCAGCAGATTGGTATTCCTCTTTGCCCGATTTATCCAACTACCAACATCAATGAATTGGAATTTATTTTTAATGATGCCGAAATAAAATATGTTTTTGTAAGCGGGCAGGATATTTTGGATAAAGTAAATTTTATAAAAGATAAAGTTCCGTCGTTAAAAGGGATATTTAGTTTTGATCATTTACCGGATACGGTTTATTGGGAAGAGCTAACGAAAGAAACAGATCTGACCTCCGTAAATACCTGGAAAAAAAACATAGAGGCGGAACATTGTGCCACTATCATTTACACATCAGGCACTACTGGTTTTCCTAAAGGTGTAATGCTCAGCCATAGAAATGTTGTGACTAATGTTTTAAATGGGATAAAAACATTTCCTTTTGAAAAAAATGTAACAGGAAAATCGTTAAGTTTTCTGCCATTGAATCATATATTTGAAAGGCTCGCCTCGTATATATTTATGCATAGTGGTATTAGTATTTATTATGCGGAAAGCTTGGAAACTATTGGAGATAATCTGAAAGAAATAAAGCCCAATGTTTTTTGTACAGTTCCCAGATTATTGGAAAAAGTGTATGAAAAAATAATGTTGAAAGGCTCTGAACTCACCGGAATAAAAAGAAAATTATTTTCCTGGGCAGTTGATTTGGGAGACCGGTATGATAATTTAAAAAGTCCCGGAATCTTATATGATATACAACTGGCTATCGCCAACAAACTGATTTTTTCAAAATGGAGAGAAGCCTTAGGCAATGAAGTTTCCTATATTATTACCGGTGGTGCTGCCTGCCAGGTAAGATTGTTACGCATCTTCAATGCGGCTAAAATTCCTATTTATGAAGGATATGGTCCAACAGAAAACAGTCCGGTAATTAGTGTAAACTGCAAAGGAAAAGGAAGAATGAAATTTGGAACTGTTGGTTTAGTGCTCGAAGGCCAGGAAGTTAAACTGGAAGCAGACGGTGAAATTTGTGTAAAAGGCCCTAGCGTGATGATGGGATATTATAAAAAACCGGATCTCACAAAAGAAACGATTATTGATGGATGGTTACATACCGGTGATATCGGAGTTATGGTAGATGGTAAATTTTTAAAGATCACGGATCGTAAAAAAGAATTATTTAAAACGAGTGGTGGTAAATATGTGGCACCGCAGCCTATTGAAAATAAAATGAAAGAATCTCCTTTCGTGGAGCAGATTATGATTGTTGGAGCTGAACAAAAATTTGTTGGGGCATTGATGGTTCCTTCCTGGCCAAACCTGAAAGAATGGATGAAATTAAAAGGTATCCCTTTTACAACACTGCAGGATGCTGTGAATCATCCGGAAGTTTTACGTTTATATAAAGATCTGATTGAATCGTTCAATACATTTTTTAATCATGTAGAACAGATAAAAAAGTTTGAATTATTAACAGATGAATGGACAATAGAGACCGGAGAGTTAACACCTACTTTAAAACTTAAGCGTAAAGTGATCATGGAAAAATTTAAACCCGTTATTGAGAGATTGTATATTTGATTACAGGTAACGTTTTTTTAAATTTTATTTATCCGAACTATCCCTGGCTTCAAAATAATTCATGATCAAAGGTGGAATTTGATCAAAATCATTTGTTTTATCTATATACTCATTACTGCCAATCTTAGAGCAGATATCTTTATAATAAGAATCGGATTGGTTGGTGAGCATAAACGTTGTTATATTAAGGAAAATTATCCTTCTATCACTACATTCATGCTTACAAATCAATC